>NZ_JBMQQZ010000052.1:0-93312 GCF_057362025.1 Bordetella sp.
GGGCGTTTTTGCCTTGGGGCGGCCCGGCGGCAAAAAGGGCCCCCACGCTGCGCCGGCGAGGCCGGCTTGCTGTCCCCCGAGGGGGCGTTTTTGCCTTGGGGCGGCCCGGCGGCAAAAAGGGCCCCCACGCTGCGCCGGCGAGGCCGGCTTGCTGCCCCCCGAGGGGGCTTTTTGCCTTGGGGCGGCCCGGCGGCAAAAAGGGCCCCCACGCTGCGCCGGCGAGGCCGGCTTGCTGTCCCGCCTGGGCGACTACTCCCGTGTCGCGGCCGATGCGTTGATCCAGATGATCCGCGCGGCGCCTTCCGAGGGGTTGCGGAACATGTGCGGAACGATGGAGGGAAAGCGGAAGGCGTCTCCCGGATTCAAGACGAAGGTTTCCTGCCCCAGCATCAATTGCAGCTGGCCTTCCAGCACATATCCCGCTTTTTCGCCGTCGTGGCGGTGGAAATCGTTGCCCGACGAGCCGCCCGGCAGCAGCCGCAATTCATACATTTCGATCCACGACGGACTGTCGGGCGAGATCAGGTCCTTGATCACGCCGGTGGGACTGAGCCGCAGCCGGCGCCGTTCGTTCATGCGCACCACGAAGGAGGGCGACCGCGCTTGCGCGGGTTCTTCGAAAAAGCGCGAGATCGGTATTTCCAGGGCTTCACTCAACAAGCGCAGCGATCGCAGCGAAGGCGTCGACAGGCCGCGCTCGATCTGGCTGAGCATCGCGGCGGAAATGCTGGCGCGTTCGGCCAGGGCCTGCAATCCCAGGCCCGCCCGTTTGCGCAGGTCGCGCGCGATCGAGCCGATACGCAGCAGTTCGGCGCTATCGGCATGGTCGCCGTTATCGGCCGAAGCATCGCGAGCGATGGCTGCCGACGTTCGCGCTTTGCGCGCGGGCGGGCGGGTGGAAACGGCCGGCGATTTTTTCGTGGGCATTCAGGTTCGTCCTAGGGGAAAACCACAGCGTGACATTTTATTCACTTTAACTAAAACTCCCTATCAGTCTTTTCACTAGCGGTGAAATTTCCGGGTAGGGCGTTTCACCGATGTTGTGTTTTGCCGGCGCGGCGTGGGGGTTTTCTAGCAGGGGGCAGGCGAACTATGGCTGATTCCCATGTGGCTGGCGTCGTCATCGAGAACGCCACCAAGCAGTACGAGGAGTTTCGCGCTCTGGACGACGTGAGCCTGGAAGTGGCGCCCGGTGAGTTCGTCTCCATACTCGGCCCATCCGGTTCCGGGAAGACGACCTTCCTTGGCGTGCTGGGCGGCTTCGTGCCGCCGACGTCCGGGTCGGTGCGGCTGGGCGAGCGCGACATTACCTACCTGCCGCCGCATAAGCGCGACATCGGCATCGTCTTCCAGAGCTATGCCCTGTTTCCGCACATGACGGTGGGAGAGAACGTCGCCTATCCGCTGCGCGCGCGTCGGCAGCCCAAGGCGGGCTGGGCCGCCAAGGTGCGCGATGCGCTGGGCACGGTCGAACTGGCCGGCTACGAGCACCGCCGCATCTCCGAGTTGTCGGGCGGGCAGCGCCAGCGGGTCGCGTTGGCGCGCGCCATCGTGTTCGAGCCGCGCCTGATCCTGATGGACGAGCCCCTGTCGGCGCTGGACAAGCAGTTGCGCGAGAACATGCAGATCGAGTTGCGCCAACTGCACGCCAAACTGGGCGCGACCATCATCTACGTCACGCACGATCAGCGCGAAGCCCTCACCATGAGCGACCGCGTGGCCATCCTGAACAAAGGGCGGCTGGTGCAGATCGATACGCCAGAGCGCCTGCACAACCGGCCCAAGGATGCCTTCGTGGCCGGATTCATCGGCGAATCGACATTGCTGCCGGTCGAGCGCGCGGGCGATGATTCCGTGCGTCTGGGAACCACCACATTGCGCTGCGCGTATTCGCTGCCCGATCAGGCCGAACTGTTCCTGGCGATACAGGCGGAAAAGCTTTTGATCGACGCATCCGCCGACTCCGGCGCATCCAACCGTCTGACCGGCCGCGTGACGGACGTGGTGTTCCAGGGCGAGAGCGTACGCGTTTTTCTGCAGTTGGAAGGCGGGGCGCGGGTCAGCCTGCGCCAGCCCGCTCACCACATTGGCCGGCAACGGATAAAGCCGGTGGGGGAATCGATGACGGTATCGCTGCATCCCGAAGACACCATCGTGGTGCCCCGGGCCGCCTGATCGCCCCCGGCGCGGCCGCAACAACTTTTCGTGCACGGCGCCGGACCGTCTGCCGGCCCTAAGATCCGAGAGAACCGATATGCCCACATCCCTGGATAGTTTCAAAGTCCTTACCTTCGACGTCGTCGGCACGCTTATCGATTTCGAGAAGGGCGTGCTCGACTCCATACGTGCCCTGGGCGGCGAAAAGGCCGTCAAGGCGCCCGAGGACGAGATCTTCGAGGCCTACAAGCGGGGCCGCGATCTTCACTACGGCCGGTCCAGCGTCGCCATGAAGGACGTCTATCTGCACCTGGCCGGGGAGCTCGGCTTCCGGAGCGACGAAGCGACCGCCGACGCCTTCCAGCTTGCCGTGCTGCGCTGGCCGGGCTTCGCCGATTCCGCCGCGGCCCTGCAGCGCCTGCGCAAACGCTATCGGCTGGTGGCGATGACCAACGCGGACCGCACCGCCTTCACCGCCTATGCGCACACGCTGGGCAATCCCTTCGACGATAGCGTCACGTGCGACGAGACCGGCACGGCCAAGCCGGACCCGCAGTTCTTCGCCTTCAACCGCGGACGGCAGTCGGCCTTCGGCTACCGGCAGTCCGACATCCTGCATGTGGCCCAAAGCCAGTACCACGATATCGGCGTGGCCAGGGAGCTGGGCTACGCCGTCTGCTGGATCGAGCGCAGGCAGGGCATGAGCGGGTGGGGCGGCACGCCGGAACCCAAGTCCGTCACGCAGCCGGATTACCACTATGCCAGCCTGGCGCAGCTGGCCGATGCCGTCGACGCGGCCTACGCGCGCGGCTGAGCCGGTCCACGGGAGCCGCCATGAATCCGCCGCCTTTTCCGGAGATCGCTTCGCTGTGGCGTGAGACGGCGGCGGTCAAGCATCGTTATCCTCGCTTGAAAAGTACCGTGCAATGCGATGTCGCCATCGTGGGCGGCGGCTACACGGGGTTGTCCGCCGCCCGCCACCTCGCCTTGCGCGGCCTGGATCCGGTCGTGGTGGACGCCAGCCGCATCGGCTGGGGCGCGAGTGGCCGCAACGGCGGCGTGGTGTCCGGAAAGTTCCGCCTGTCCTTCGCCGACTGCGCCAGCCGCTACGGCATGGACATGGCAAGGCGCATGGCGGCGTTGGCGCACGAGGCCGTCGACCTCGTGGCGGAAACCGTGGATGCCTGCGGCATCGCCGACGCCCGCTTGCGCATCGCCGGAAATCTGCGTTGCGCGCATAACGATATTGCCCTGGCGCGGCTGCGCGACGAACGCGACTGGCTGGCGAGCAACATGGGCGACAGCGGCTCGCGGCTGCTGTCGCGCCAGGAAATCATCGACGAAACCGGGTCGAGCGACTTCGTGGGCGGCTTGCTGAACCCGCAGGCCGGGCTGATCCATCCGCTGAATTACGCCCGCGGCCTGGCGGCCAATCTGGCGCAGCAGGGCATACGCTTGTTCGAGCAAAGCCCCGTACTGCGCATCCGCCGCGCGGGCGATCGCGTGGAGGTGGTCACGCCGGATGGCGCGGTCAGCGCGCGGCATGTCGCGCTGGCGACCAACGCCTATTCCGATCTGACGCCCGCCACGGCGCCCCTGGCCCGCACGCTGGTGCCGTTCCGCAGCGCGATGGTGGCGACCGAGCCATTGCCGCCCGCGCTGCTGGCGACCTTGTTGCGCGAAGACCGCAGCTACAGCGAAACGCGACGTATGATGCGCTGGTTCCGCAAGGCGGACGATCGCATCCTGTTCGGCGGCCGCGGCGCCTTCGGCAGGGACGATTCCGACGCGGCCTTCGCGGCGCTGCGCCGCAAGATGGTCGCCATCTTTCCCCAACTGGCCCAGGTCCGCATCACGCACCGCTGGTCCGGCCTGGTGGCCATGACGCTGGACAGCGTGCCGCACGTCGGTCCGTGGGATGAGCGGATCTGCTATGCCGTGGGCTACAACGGCGCGGGCATCGCCATGGCGACCCTGATGGGCCGCTACCTGGCGGATATCGTCCAGGGCGGCAGCCCCGATATCGGGCTGCTCGCGGCGCCGCGACTCAGGACAGTACCTTGTTACCCCCTGCGGGAACCGATCGTCCGGCTGGTCGCCGGCTGGTATCAGTTCCTGGATGCCATCGGCCGCTGAGCGCGGTCTTTTCTTGGAGTGATCGCCATGTCGCTTCTTTACAGCAAGTTCCTGCGGACGGCGGTTGCCGCGTCCTTGTGCGTCAGCACATCGGCGATGGCGGCTGGCCAGATCACCTTCGTTTCCCAAGGCGGCGCCTGGCAGGAGGCGCAGACCAAGGCCATCCTGGATCCGGCGGCGCGCCAACTGGGTATCACCATTAACCAGGACAGCGTGCCGGACGCCTGGCCCATGATCCGTACGCAGGGCGAGACCGGCAAGCCGATCTGGGATGTCGTGGATACCCCCACGGTGAATTGCCTGCGCGGCGGTGCGCAGGGCCTGATCGAGAAGCTGGACTTCAGCAAAATTCCCAATGCCAAGGACATGCCGGCCAATTACAAGTCCGATTACTCCGTGGCTTATGAGTTCTATTCCAGCGTCCTGGCCTACGACAAAAGCAAGTACAAGGATAAGGCGCCGTCAAGTTGGGCAGATTTCTGGGATGTGAAGAAGTACCCCGGCCGGCGCGCGCTGCGCAACCACCCGCTGGCGACGCTGGAGGCCGCGCTGATGGCCGATGGCGTGCCGCCGGACAAGCTGTACCCGCTGGATGTGGACCGGGCGTTCCGCAAGCTCGAACAGATCAAGCCCTACATCACCGTCTGGTGGACATCCGGAGGACAGTCGGCCCAGTTGCTGCACGATGGCGAGGTGGACATGATCATGGCCTGGAACGGCCGCGTCAGCGCCTTGATGAAGGAGGGCGACGACGTGGGCTTCACCTACAACCAGGGGGTATTGCAGAGTACCCAGCTGTGCGTGTTGAAGAACGCGCCCAACCTGGACAACGCCATGCGTTTCGTCAACGCGGCGATCTCCCCCGAACTGCAGGCCAATATTCCCGCGCAGATCGACTATGGACCGGGCAATCCCGCCGCCTTCAAGACCGGCAAGATCCCGGCGGAGCGGGCCAGGGAGCTGCCCAGCGCGCCGGAGAATGCCTCGCGCCAGGCGCTCATGGCCTATGACTGGTGGACGTCGCCGGCAGGCGAAGCCGCGGAAAAGCGCTGGCTGACGTTCATGCAGAAGTAGCCGGGGCGGCGCGATGAACCCGAACGCCATGGATAAGGGAGCCGCAGCGGTTGTCCATGCGGCCCAGGACAGCGCCTCGGTACGGCACGCGAGGCGCGAGCGCTGGTTGATGCTGGGGCTGCTCGCGCCAGCCATGCTGGTGGTGATACTGCTGCTGGTGCTGCCGCTGCTGTGGCTGGGCTGGCAGTCCATCTACGACGGCGGGTTCACGCTGGCGCATTACCGGCGCATTTTCACTGAATACATCTACCTGAATACCTTCCTGCTGACGTTCCGCATCGCCGCCGTCACCACCTTGCTGGCCCTGCTGCTGGGCTATCCGGTCGCCTATGCCGCCGCCGCCTTGCCCAACCGCTGGCGCGTGGCGGTACTGGTGCTCGTGCTGGTGCCGTTCTGGACCAGCGTGCTGGTGCGTGCCTATGCCTGGTTGATCCTGCTGCAGCGTACCGGCGTCGTGAACAAAGCCCTGCTGGGCGCCGGCCTGATCGATCGGCCGCTCGGATTGATCTACAACGAACCCGGCACCGTGATCGGCACCGTGCATATCCTGCTGCCGTTCATGATCCTGCCTCTGTACGCCACCATGCAGAAGATACCGCGCGATTTGCTCATGGCCGGCGCCAGCCTGGGCGGATCGCCCGCGCACGTGTTCCGGCGGGTGTTCCTGCCTTTATCGCTGCCCGGCATATTGGCCGGGTCCACCCTGGTTTTCGTCCTGTGCCTGGGCTTTTACATCACGCCGGAACTGCTGGGCGGCGGCCGCACCGTGATGGTGTCCATGATCGTCAGCCGGAACGTGGAGCTCTATAACCAATGGGGCGCGGCCAGCGCCGTCAGCGTGGTCCTGCTGCTGTGCGTCTTCATCATCTTCGCGGCTGTCACGCGCGTGCTGCCGCTGGATAAGGTCGTGGTCACGCGATGACGTCTCGTATGCCGGCCCGCTTCGCGTATTTCCTGCTGGTGGCATTGGTGCTGCTGTTCCTGATCGTGCCCGTGCTTATCATCGTGCCGATGTCGTTTTCGGATGCGCGCTTTCTGACCTTCCCGCCCCGCGCGTATTCATTGCGCTGGTACGAGGCGTTTTTCGGCAACCCCGCCTGGTTGCAGGCGGCCCGCACCAGTCTGACCATCGCGGTGGCGGCCACGCTGGTCGCCACGCCGCTGGGCGTGCTGGCTTCCTATGCCATCAATGCCTCGGGCGCCCGGGTGGCGCGCTATGCCCGTACCGTATTGCTCCTGCCCCTGATGGTGCCGGTCATCATCGTCGCGATCGGCGTGTTTTTCATCTATGCCAGGATCGGGCTGGTGACGACCCTGCCCGGACTGGTGCTGGCCAATGTCATGCTGGGCCTGCCCTACGTGGTGGTATCCGTGACGGCAGGCCTAACCGATTTCGACCCGGTGCAGGAATTGGTCGCGCGCAGCCTGGGAATGAACCGCTTGCGCGCCTTCATGACGGTGACGCTGCCGCAGATACGCGCCAGCGTGCTGTCGGGAGCGCTATTCGTATTCATTTCCGCTATCGACGAGACCATCGTCGCGCTGTTCATCTCCGGCGGCGCCAACCAGACCTTGACCAAGCGCATGTTCACCGCCTTGCGCGATGAGATAGATCCCACCATCGCTTCCATCAGCACGATGATGACGGCAGCGTCCTTTATCCTCGCCATGATTGTCATGGCGGCGCGGCGCAAGCGGTGATCTGCGGGCGCTGGCGCCCGCACACCGGGCAAGCCGGCGCTGCTTTACGCTCTGGCGTCAAACCGCGAACCGGGCCACCGCTTCCGGGTCGAAGGCGTATCCCCAGCCCGGCGCCGTGGGTACCGTGACATTACCCTCGGCATCCGGCTGGATCGGCGCGCCGTACAGCGGAGCGAACCACGGCATGTGCTCGACGATCATGGCATTGGGCAGCGCGGCGGCCAGCGACAGGCTCATCTCCGTGAAAAGATGCGGCGAGATCGGCGTGTTGAAGAATTCCGCGGCATGCGCGACCTTCAGGAATTCTGTGGGGCCGCCCATGCGTTGCAGGTCGGGCATCAGGATGTCGGCCGATTGGCGCCGCAGCATTTCCATCATGCCGAAGCGCGCATACTCGCTTTCGCCGCTGGCCACGGGCGTATCCAGCGCGGCGGCGACCTGCGCCTCGCCGGCATGATCGTGATAAGGCACCGGCTCTTCGATCCAGCCCAGTTCGAACTCTTCCAGCCGTCGTCCCAGCCGGATCGCCCGGTCGGGCGTGAACTGCTGGTTGCAGTCCGCCATCAGCCGCACCCCGGGCCCGATCGCTTCGCGTACCGCCCGGACCCGATCCACATCTTCCTGCATGCCGGGCTTGCCCAAGGACATCTTCATGGCGCGATAGCCCTCTTTGACGAAACCGGCGGCCTCCAGCTGCAACTGGTCGATGGAAGCCGACAGCCGCAGGCTGCCGCTGCGGTAGATCGGCAACGTGTCGCGGCAGGCGCCGATCAGGCGGCCGACGTTCAGCCCGGCCTGCTTGCCGCGCAGATCCCACAACGCCATGTCGATGCCTGCCATGCCCACGACGGTAGCGCCGCGATGGCCCAGGAAGGAGATATCCGACCAGGCGCGCGACCAGAACGCGCCGCTCATGGCGGGGTCCAGGCCCAGCACCAGCGGTTCCAGGCTGCGCAGGGTTTCGTGCAGGACGGACAGCCGGTGGCCGTTCAGCGTGAACACCATGCCTTCGCCGGTCGTGCCTTCATCGGTTTCCAGCGTGACCAGCACGCAGTCCGCCGTCTTGATCACGATGCGCGCGCTGGGGATAGGGGAGGGCAGCGGAACGCTGACGGTTCGCAAATCGAGTTTGGTGATCTTCATGGGCGATTTCGGTGGGTGGGCCTTGGGTACATCGGCTTCAATACATCGGTTGCAATACATCATCGGCCTTGGGCGCATGGCGCGCGGGTTCACGATGCGCGGGAGCGTGGCCTTTATTCGGCAACGACGCCGGCATCGTGCAGGATGGGGCCCCAGTAGGCGATATCCGCCTGCACCGCTTTGCCGAATTCCTCGTTGCGGCGACCGTCGGCGATCACGCCCAGGGACTCCAGGCGCTTCTGCACGTCCGGCATGCGCACGATCTCGGACAGTTCGCGGCCCAGCCTATCGGCGATGGGGGCAGGCGTGCCGGCCGGCGCGAAAATCCCTTTCCAGGCAACCATCTCGAAACCGGGCAGCCCCAGGTCGGCCACCGGACGCACGCCGGGCAGGGCGGCCATTTCCGTTTTGCTGGTGACCGCCAGGGCCTTCAGCCGCCCGGCCTTGATCAGGGGTTCCGCCACGGGTATGACCTCGAACGCCATATCCAGCCGCTTGCCCATCAGGTCCGTCATGACATTCGGACTGCCCTTGTAAGCGATCTGCCGCATGTGCGTGTGCGTCATGCTCATGAAGAGCGCCGCCGACATATGGTGGAAGCTGCCATTGCCGCTGGTGCCGTAATTCAGTGTGTCGGGCGGCTGCGACTTCAGTTCGTGGATGATGTCCTGCACAGAGTTGAACTTGCTGTCGGGCGGCACGACCAGCACGCAGGGCCCGCGATCCACCATGACGATGGGGGTGAAGTCCTTGCGCGGATCGTAGGGCAGCTGCTTGTAGACGAACAGGTTCGAAACATTGGTCGTCGTGTTGCCTGCCAGCAGGGTATAGCCGTCCGGCTTGGCGCGGGCGACCATCTGCGCGCCGACCATGCCGGATACGCCAGCGCGGTTTTCGATCAGCACGGGTTGCCCCAGGCGCTTGGACAGCAGCGGCGCCAGGATGCGCGTCACCGTATCCACGCCGCCACCCGCCGTATACGGCACGACGATGGTCACGGGGCGATTGGGGTAGGTATCGGCGTCGGCCGCGGCGGCGGACGCCGCCAGCAGCGCGGCCACGATGGCAAGCACAAAGCGCATGACTGCTCCTCTCGATGTGCCCGGACTGCAGCCGGGCTCTTGTTTCGTTTGTTTCGCCATCCGGACAAAGGGCGGCGCGGATGATTATGTCGTGGCCGTCCGTGGCGCGCGCGGGGCGTTCGTCGATATCAGCTATGCTGGATATCGATGGCTCCGACGTCTTGCCGGCAGGCCGTCGCCTGCGCAGGAGGCGGACACCATGGATCTTCGACAGCTGGCCTATTTCGTGGCCGTTGCGGACGCGAAAAGCTTTACGCGGGCGGCCGTCGCCTTGAATCTCGTGCAATCCACGCTAAGCCACCAGATCGCGCTGCTGGAAGCGGACGTCGGCCAGCGCCTGCTGACGCGCACGGGTCGGGGCGCGGTTCCCACGGAGGCCGGCGCGGCCTTGCTCCTGCACGGGCGCGCCATGTTGAATTCGGCCCGCAAGGCGCGCGAAGAGCTGCGCGACCTGCATCTGAATCCGGCCGGCCGTCTCGCGGTCGGCCTGCCGTCGCAGGTCGCCCTGTCCATGGCGTCGCCGATGGTCTCGAAGATGCGCGATCGCCTGCCGCGCGCCATCGTTTCGATCTCCGAGGGCATCAGCCTGCATCTGCGCGAACTGCTGATCGAGGGCCGGCTGGATGTGGCGCTGCTCTACGATCCCCCACCTTCGCCGCAGCTGGCCTATCGCACGCTGACGCGCGAAGCATTCCTGCTGGTGGGGCCGGCCGGCGCGCCGCCGCTGCCCAGGCGCGTGTCCCTGGCCGCGCTGGCGGGATATCCCATGCTGCTGCCCGGCCGCGGGAACGCCATCCGATCGCAGATGGATTCGGTGCTGGCGCCGCGCGGCGTGCAACTGAATATCGTCGCGGAAGCAGGGGTGGTATTGACGCTGTTGAAGCTGGTCGGCGACGGCCTGGGCTATACCGCTGCGCCGGCCAGCATGCTGATGCACGGCGGCAGCCGGCTGCGCCTGCAAACCGCGCGCATAGGGCCGCCGTCGATCCGCAACCGGCTGGTTCTGGCCACTCCGAAAGCGCGTCCCGAGACACGCCTCTTGAAAGAATTCCTGCAGGTCGTGCAGGACCTGTATCCGCCTGAAGGCGTCCAGGAGCCCGCCCCGCGCGCGCGTACCGGCGATGCCGCCGGCCGCCCTGTTACCATCAAACCTTCCTCCCCGCATCGAAAAAGAGGATCGACATGAGTACAGGGATCGATAGGCTGCGCGGCTTTGTCGCACTGGCAACCCGCCGCGCCGAACAGGCCGGCAGCGCGGCGATGCCCGGCCCGGGCCTGCTGGCCGCTTTCCGCGATCTCGTCAGCCACGACGACTGGCTACCCGCGGACTGCGCCGTGCCGCATGCGGAGCACTACCAGCAATATCTCCTCCATTGCGATCCCCTGGAGCGCTTCAGCATCGTCAGCTTCGTGTGGGGACCGGGCCAGGCGACCCCGGTGCATGACCATACGGTTTGGGGCTACGTCGGCATGCTGCGCGGCGAAGAGATCAGCCAGCATTATGGCCGCGGTACCCGCGCCGGCTACGAACCGGTGGGCGAGCCGGTACGCCTGACTCCTGGCGCGGTAGAGGTGTTATCGCCGTCCGAAGGCGATATCCACAAGGTGTACAACGCCCATGCCGACCGGGTGTCGATCAGCATTCACATGTACGGGGCCAATATCGGCGCGGTGCGGCGCAGCGTATTCGACCCCGAAACGGGTCGGGCCAAGCCCTTCGTATCGGGGTACTCCAGCGCGCAAACGCCGAATATCTGGGATCGATCCGCCGCCGTCCGCGCCCTGGCGCAAACCGCCGGTCAGTAGGGCGTGCGATACCGCGCCAGGGCCGCGAGGTCGGGCTCGACGCCGATGCCAGGCGTGTCGGGCAGGGTGATCCAGCCATCTTCGTTTACCGCCTGCGGCAGGGTCCAGACGGTTTCCCGCAGCGGATTGGGATTGGCGTCGACTTCCACCATGCCGGCCGGGCCCAGCGCCGCGCGCAGGTGCATGGAAGCGGCCAGGCCGATGCCTCCGCCCAGCCAATGCGGACAGAAGGTCAGGCCGGCGATCCGGGCGTAGCGGGCGACCTCCATGCAGCCGGAAATCCCGCCCCACTTGCCGACGTCCGGCTGGATGAAGCGCAGGTGTCCGTTATCGATGGCGGCCTGGAAATCGGCCTGGCCACGGATGTTTTCGCCGGCGGCCAGCGCCAGCGTGGTGCCGCGCGCGAGCCGGCGCCAGTCCGACAGCGCTTCGTCGGCCGCCAGCGGCTCTTCCACCCAATAAGGACGGAATGGCTCCAGCGCCGCGATGCGTGCGTCCGCGACGTCCGGCGCCCAGGCCTGGTTGGCGTCCACCATGATGCGGGCATTGGGTCCCAGGGCCGCCCGGATGTCGCGAAAGTTCGCCTGGTCGCGGTCCGGTTCGAAGCCCACCTTGAATTTGAACGCGGCATAGCCTTCCTTCTGCTTGGCCAACGCCGTTTCCGCGACCTTGTCCGGCCCGAGGCCGCTGGCATACGGAAGGACCCGGCCATCCGCGCCATCGGCCGCGGTTCCGGCGGCGTCCGCCAGGACGCGCCACAACGGCCGTCCCATGCGCCGCGCGCGCATATCCCACAAGGCCTGGTCGATGGCCGATGCGACCTGCGCCATCGGGCCGGGTTCGCCGGCCTGTATCGCCATGCGGCGCAGGCCTTCGTCGAGCATGTGCCAGGTGCCCCTCGGGTCATCGCTGGGCGTGCCGACCAGCATCGGCGCGACCAGGTCGCGCGTCAGCCGCGCCCGGTGTTCCGCCCCCACCGGCGGGAAGTTGCAGAACACTTCGCCCCAGCCCCACGCCCCATCGGCGGCCGCGACCCGCACGAAAACTGCGGGACGGTTGCTGAAACTGCCCACGGCAGCCCGCACCGGCACATCGATGGGCGCGCGGAAAACATGGGCCTCGATCCGTTCTATCGTCATTCGCGGTTCCTGGTCAGTCGGCTTTCACGCCAAGGTCATTGGCCACCTTGCCCCACTTCTGGAGCTCGGCGCCGATATAGCGGCGGAAATCCTCCGGCGATCCGGCGTCGGGCACGAGGCCGGCTTCCAGCAGTTTCGCATGGATGTCCTTCTCGGCCTGGACCTTGTTGACGGCCTTGGCGAGTTTGTCGACAACGCCGGCGGGCAGCCCGGCGGGGCCGGCCAGCCCTTGCCATGCCACGACTTCGAAGCCGGGGAGGTTGGCGGCTTCGGCGATCGTGGGAATATCCGGGTACTCCGGTACGCGCTGCAAGCCGCCCACGCCCAGCACGGCCAGCTTGCCGGCCTTGACCTGCTGCATCATCGTGCCCTGGTCGGCAAAGATCATGTCCACGTGGCCGGCCACCAGGTCGCCCAGCAGCGCACCCGTGCCCTTGTAAGGCACGTGCAGCATCTTGATCTGCGTGCGTGCCTCGAAAAGCGCGGCGGCCATTTGCTGCATGCTGCCGGTGCCGGAAGAACCGTAGCTCAGTGCACCCGGATGCGCCTTGGCATAGCCGATCAGCTCCGCCGCCGTGCGCACGGGCACTTTGGTCGGATTGACCACAAGCACGTAATTGACGACGACCGTCTTGGTGATGGGCGTCAGCTGCTTCAGTGGATCGTAGGGATTGTTTTTGTAGATGACGGGATTGATGCCCAATGTGGCGATATTGCCCAGCAGCAGCGTGTAGCCGTCGGCCGGTGCCCGGGCCACGGCTTCCGTTCCGATGATGCCGCTGGCACCCGGTCGGTTGTCCACCACGATACTCTGCCCAAGTTCCTTGCCGAGCGCGGGCGCGACGATGCGCGCGTAGGCGTCGACCGCGCCGCCTGGGGAAAACGGCACGATAAGGCGTATGGGCTGGCTGGGATAGCTGTCCGCGGCAAGCGCGGTCGACGCTGTCCCGGCCAGGGCGAGTGCCGCCATGGCGTGCACGAAGGACCGCCGCACGCGGTTCGGTTGGTGTGTCATGGATGTCTCCCATATCTTTGGACTTTCCGGCTCTCCGGCCGGCGGCGCGGCGGGCCGCCGCCGGACGCCTGCGCGAATTATCCGGGCGGGGGTATTCAGGATCAATTATGGATTTATCATCAGCTCATATTTATTCCATATGAGCCTGGCATACCTTGACCGCTACTCTCGGCGCTTCGGCGCGTTACCGCCTGGACCGCCTGCGTGTGCGGCATCTGCGCCTGCTGGACATTGTGGGCCGGGAAGGATCCTTGGGCGCCGCCGCGCGCGAACTGGGCATCAGCCAGCCGGCGGCAACGCTGTTGCTGCGAGAGCTGGAGGAGGTGTTCGAGGCGGTCCTGGTGGATCGCGATGCGCGCGGTGCCCGCTTGACGCAGCAGGGGCGCGGCGCGATGGACCGGCTTGCCATCGCCATGTCCATCCTCGACCGGGCGATGGAGGCCGCGCAGGCGCCGGGGGCCATCCCCACGCTGCGAGTCGGATGCGTGCAGATGGCGGGTTTCACGGCGCTGCCCGATGCCTTGTCGCGCCTGCTGGCGGCGGACGAACTCGCCTACACAAGGATCGTGGAGGGAGAAAGCCAGGGACTGCTGCAGGCGCTGGGCGCGGGCGAGCTGGATTGCGCGGTGGCCTGGCTGGACGAGTCGATCGCGGCAGCCGTCGATCTGGACCGTTTCAGTATCGAACCGCTGTGGTCCGGGCAGATGCGTGTCTTCGCGGCCGCCCGCCATCCGCTGGCGCGGCGCAGACAGGTGTCCGTCGGGGAACTCGCACGTTGGCCGTGGGTTGTCCCGAATCCCGGCTCGCGCACCCATGCGGCTTTCCAGCGCCTGTTCCTGAATGGCGGCATGGCCGCGCCGCGGCCGCGGCTGCTCTGTTCGTCGATCCATTCGGGCGCGCATATCGTGGCGGGCGGGTTTTTTCTGGGAATCGCGCCCGATACCGTCGTGGCACGATATCGGGACAGCTTGTCGCTGCGGACATTGCGTGGCGATGCCTTGCTCCTTGCGCCCGCCAGGTTGTCCTTCTTCGCCTTGAAGGATGCGGCCGCCTTCGAGCCCGTCGCGCGCTTTCGCGAGGCGGTGCGGGCGGCATCCAGCCCGGGCAGGGCAACCCGTCGATTATGATGCTCAGCGTCCGCCGGACTGCGCCGCAAGCGCTCGTGGCCCGTGCCGCGCGAATCGCGACCGTATCCAGGAGATTCCCAATGAAAGTCCAAGGCCGGTGCCATTGCGGCGCCATCGTCTACCAGGCGGAAGTCGATCCCGATACCGTCTCGATCTGTCATTGCACCGATTGCCAGCGCCTGAGCGGCGGCATCTTCCGCGTGAATATCCCCGCGCCGGCGGAGCACTTCCGCATCGTGAAGGGAGAGCCGCGCCGCTACATCAAGACCGCCGATAGCGGCGCCAAACGGGTGCATGCATTCTGCGAGAACTGCGGATCGCCGGTGTATTCCAGCGCGGTCGAAAACCCGGCCAGCTATTCGTTGCGCCTGGGGGCGCTGGACCAGCGCGACCA
Source organism: Bordetella sp. (assembly GCF_057362025.1). Lineage (NCBI taxonomy): Bacteria > Pseudomonadati > Pseudomonadota > Betaproteobacteria > Burkholderiales > Alcaligenaceae > Bordetella > Bordetella sp. The sequence goes on from NZ_JBMQQZ010000052.1 coordinate 14,775, forward strand.
ACTGGGCCGGCCGCGCCGCCAGATCTGGGCCCGGCGCCGCATCGGCTGGATGCCGCCGCTGGACGACGTGCCGGCCGTCGACGGCCAGCCTTGAAATCAGGCGATGTGAGGGCGCGGGCTAGTGATCGAAGTGCAGGCGCAGGAACGACCGGCCGTCGCGTTTGCCGGTGACGAGACGGTCGGCCAGGCGCCGCAGCAGGACGGTCGACACGCCCCGCAGCGCGCGGTCCAGTTCCGCCTGGAATTCTTCGTCCCGCGTATCCAGCAGCGAGGGAGGTGCCGGTGCCGCGACGCCAAGGTGCAGGGGTTCGCCCGTGTGAGTCAGCTCGATATCCAGGTTGAACTCGTCGAAGCTGCCGCGGATCGCCGTCACGGCCCTGTCTGCGCCGGCGGCAAGAACAGCCTCGGTGGCTTCCAGCGCGGCCTCCGCGGCGCGCTGCACGGCATCGCGCCGCGCGCCCCAGCGGGCGCCCGATGTCTCTACGAAAGTCACCACGGCGGTCCCCAGGTCCATGGTCGCGCCGCCCTGGTTGCGCGGCAGCGGCACCAGGGCCTGTTCGTCCCGCTGCGACACGCCCAGCCGGAACAGCAGATTCAGCAGTATCGCGACGACGCCCGCGACGACGACGCCGCTCTCGGCCAGGATGCGCATCGATCGGGGGGCTTGCTCCGCCACGTCGGGCAGCAGGATGGTGCCGACGCCGGCCGCCAGGGACAGGCCCACCATGAAGGTCGCCCGTGCGTCCATTGCGCGCGAGGCAATCAGTTCTATGCCGGACACCATCAGGTAGGCCGCCGCGTAAGTCTCGACGGCCCCCACCACCGGCGTGGGAATCAGCGTGAGCGCGACGGTGGCCTTGGGCAGGAAGGCGACCAGCGCCAGCAGCAGGCCGGCCACCAGGCCGGCGTAGCGGGTCGTCGAGCGGCTGATATGGCACAAGGCGATATTGGCCGACGACGTTCCACTGGGCAGTCCTCCGAGGAAGCCCGCCAGGATGTTGGAGATCGAGCCGGCGCGGATACCGCCGCTGACGCGCCGCATATCGGCCCGGCGCCAGTCGGCGTCCTCCATCTTGCTCATCAGCACGACGGTGCCCAGCGTATCGAGCTGCACCATGACCGCGAGCAGCACGATGGCCACCAGCACGGCCGGTTCGACATGAAGGTCCGGCGCGGGCACGTGGGGCAGGCCGAAGAACGACGCGCCCGCCAGCTGCTCGCCCCCGGATAGCCGGCCAAGCACGCCTGCCAGGGCGACTCCGGCCACCAGGCCCGCGAGCAGGGCGAACAGCTTGGTGCGCCGCGATCCCCAGACCGACAGCACGACGATGACGGCCAGCGTGATGCCGCTGATCAGGATGTCGATGCCCTCGAACTTCAGGCTGGTGCCCGCGGCAGCTTGCGCAGGAGTGAACCCGGTCGCATGATGGAAGGCGGGCTCGATCAGCGATATACCCGTGACGCAGACCACCACCCCCGCGATGGTCGGAGGAAAGAAGGCTCGCAGCCGCGGGATGGCCTGGCCTATGAGCAGGCCCGCCACGCCGTTGGCCATGCCGATCGCCGCCAGCACGCCGCCGCCCTGCACGGCGATTACCGAAGCCGCGGCGATCATGACGATAGGATCCGGCAGGTGGACGATGAGCGCCCCGGCACCCACCCGGCCGCCATAGGCCTGCAGCACGGTGGCGACGGCCATGCCCAGCACGGTGGCCGTGACCAGGCTTTGCGTCGCATCCTGAGGCAGGTTGGCAATGCGCGCCGTGGCCAGGACATAGGCCACGAAGGCGAGGGCAGTGGCGGTATGCTGCGCCGCCAGGCCCAGCAGCGTCCCGAGGGGCGGCCGTTCGTTGGCGGCGTACATCAGGTCCACCGGCCGGCGGTTGGCGTGGACGCGCGGCAGGCGCAGGAGCGATCGCGGGGACATGGGGCGCGCACCTTCGGGCATAGCGCCCGCATGCGATTGATCGGAAGGCTGGGCTGCTCGGCCACGTATTATGAGTAAAAGCAGCCAGGTTGGCGAGGCGTCGTCTGTCGACCTTGGAATACGGCGCCACGATGCGGACGGCGGTTCCGTTGCCGCGCGCGTCTGAACCCATCCCTTGGATGGCAGGCCGAAGCGCGATGGATTAATCCGGAAGGACCGGGCCGTGCAGGCGACGGGTCAGGGAGCGGGGAATGCGAGAGCCGGCAGGGCACAAGCTGGGCCTGGAAATGGAAATGGCGGTGATACGCCGCGGCAGTGGTGCCAGCCACGCGGCCGAACGCTATCCGGAGACCCTGGCGCGGATCAGGCAGGCGCGCGGCGAACGCGTACGCCTGTCTTACCTTGACGGCCGCGCCGTGGGCGCAGGCGGTCCGCTGGGCGAAAGCGGCTTCGACAACGGCTACAACCTGCTGGAGACCGCATTCGCGCCGGTCGCGGGCGGGCCCGGCGGCCTGGACCGGCTGGCCGCCGCCGTACGGAGGGAACTGCGCGACGTGCGCGATGCGCTGGCCGAAGAGGACGCGACGGTGCTCAATGCCGCCGAGCATCCGGCAGCCACGCTGGACGTCGATCGCTATCTGCGGACCCGCATTCCACGTCCCATTTATGGCGAACTGGTCGGGCACCGCGGCTGGCTGCATCGCGCCGGGATCGACGCCAAGGCGCAGAACGGCCCATGCACGTCGGTGCCCGTCGAGAACGCCGCGCGCGCGCTGAACGTCATGCTGGCGCTCGCGCCCGCCTTCATCGCCCTGTTCGCCAATAGTCCCTTGCAGGATGGACGTCCGACCGGGCTGAAGGAAAACCGCCTGACGCTCTGGGACCGCATGTTTCGCCACTCGCGTTTCGCGGCGGATCATCGGCTGCAGCAATTGCCGGAACGTCCCTTCCGGGACCTGGGGGACTATTTCCGCTGGATGTTCGCGCCCGATACGGCCAGCCGTGGCCTGCCGCTGGCCATGGACGACGAATACAAGTCCGCCGTCAGCGTCTACCTGGACCGTCATCCTTCGCTCGGCCGCTTCCTGCAGACTGCCGCCTGGCCGGGGCAACGCGCCGACAATGGGCAAACCGTCCTGCTGCGGCCGCACAGCGGCTATTTCGAGTACTCGCAGTTCGCGCATTTCCTGGATGCGCGTTTCCGCTATCGCTTGCGGACACGGCCGCCGCTGGATGAACTGCTCGCCGCATGGCGGCAGCCGGGCGGCATCGAGGCGCTGTATGCGCGGGTGGGCGTGGACGGCTATATCGAAGGGCGCGCGCCGGGCGCGGTCTTCCCGGACCGGCAACTGTGGGACGAGGCGGGCGCGGAAGTGGCCGCGGACGCGCCGATGGCCGCATCGGCCATGCAATTGTCCTTGTTGCGCGATCTGGACGAGGCGGAAGCCCTGGTGCGGGAATGGGGCTGGTTGTCCTTGCGGGGCCTGCGGCAGGCAGCCATCCGTGACGCCCTGGACGACGAGCGGGTGCGCGCGCTGGCCCGCGATGTGCTGGACCTGGCCAAGGGCGGACTGGATGCGACGGAACGCCGGTGGCTGGCGTATGCGGACTACGTGCTGGCCAGTGGCCGGACGGGGGCGGACCGCCTGCTGGCGCTCTGGACGTCGACGCCCGGCGGCATCGAGGCGAAACTGCGCGCGGTGTGCGCGTGGCGATCGCTGAGCCTGGACGGCGACTGACGACGTCGATCGGTCAACGCCGCTCGTAGACCTCGTCGGCGGCCAGCAGGATGTCCACCGGCGGATCGAAACCGATGGCGTGGGCGGTCTCCAGGTTCAGCGCGATCTTCGCCGGGTCTATCCATACCTGGTTCAACTGGCGTGGCCGGGCGCCGTTGAAGATGCGCGCAATGGTCTCCGCATAGAACAGCCCGACATAGGAGTAATCCGCCTGCGCCAAACTCATCAGGATGCCTTTCTTTACTTCCTCTGAGCCCAGCATGGAAAAGCTGGGCACCTTGGCATCGCGCAGGATTTGCGCCACGTCGGCGATGCTGTCAGGCGTAATGCCGCGATGCACGGTGACATAGGCCGCCTCTACCTGTGGGGCGATTTCGCGATAGCACGCCAGCACGTTGCGCGTGGCTTCTTCCTGCGGGATGCCGTTGGCGCGGGCCTTGCAGGCGCGCACGGCGAAATGCCGCTCGCGCGCGACCTGTTCGACCGCATCCACGGCGGCATAGGTGCGTCCTTCCGGGCTGTCGTCGTACACCAGGCCCAGCGTCCGGAACGGCACGATGTCATGGAACAGGCGGACCTGGCGCTGGTAGCGTTCCGGCTGCACGCGGGCATGCAGGTTGTCCAGTCCGCTGTCTTGCGCGCTCTTGACGATATGCGCGCCCACGGCATCGCTGGTGGATGCCACCACGGTGGGGACGGGGGCGCCCAGCGTCGCCATATCCTGGCCCGCCAGCGTGCCCATCGCGATGATCAGGTCGATGTCGCCGCGCTGCGCGATGCGATCCCGGATGGCCTGCCGCACGGCGGGCCGCTTGCTGGCGTCGAAATTGCCCGGCTGCCACCATGCGTCGGCGACGAACTGCAGGACATCGCTATGGGCGTTGTCGGCCAGGAATTGCCACATCTGGTGACCGGTCAGGCCCTCCGGAATCGTCGGGACCGTCAGCCAGCCCAATTGCTGCAGGCCCGCGATGATGACGCGCAGCGTGCGCGGATATTCGCTGTAGTCGCCGCTTTCGAAATAGCCGATACGCCATTTGCGGCCGTCCGCGCGTGGCTTGGGCGTGGTGGGGAACACCTGTACGGCGGCGGCCTGCGCGGCCGGCGTGGCGTTCGCGCCCGCCGTGGCCGGCACGGCGGGCTGCGCGAAGGCCGTTCGGGCCAGCGCGCACAAGAGCAGCAGGTGGAAAAGACGTTTCATGATGGACGGCGTATTGCAATCAAGGTGATGTCATCGGCCTGCTCGACATCCTTTGCAAAGTCCTGGATATCGTCAAGCAGTCTTTCTGTCAGGCGCGCGGCGGTGGCGCCCGGCCGCGCGACCGTGTTCAGCATGCGATCCATGCCGTAGAGCGCGCCAGCGGAATTGGTCGCCTCCGTGACGCCGTCGGTGTAGCCGATCAGCGTCTCGCCGTCGCCCAGGCGCGCGGTCAATGGCCGGTAGGCCAGGCCTTCCTGCACGCCGCACGCGGGGCCGCTGCGGCCCTCCAGCGAACGCAAGGTGCCATCCGCGCCGATCACCAGTGGCGCCGGATGTCCGGCGTTCGCCCATTGCAGCTCGCCGGTATCCAGGTCCAGGACGCCCAGTAGCAGCGTGACGAACATCATGTTGGGATTGTTCTCGGCCAGGCGGTTGTTGACCCGGGCCATGATCTCGGCGGGGTTTGTCTCGTCTTCCGCGCTCGCGCGGATGAGCGTCCGCGTTACCGCCATGAAAAGCGCGGCCGGCACGCCTTTGTCCGAGACGTCGCCGATGGCCAGGCACAGCCTGCCGTCGGGCAGCAGGAAATAGTCGTACAGGTCGCCGCCGACTTCCTTTGCCGGTTGCATGATCGCATGCAGGTCGGCGCGCGCCAGCACCTCCGGCGGCAAGGGGACGGGCAGCAGCCCGAGCTGGATGGCGCGGGCGATGCTCAGTTCGCTCTCGAAGCGTTCTCGCGCTGTCGTTTCCTGCATCAGGCGCGATACGTTCTCGCGCAGCCGCTTGTCCATGAAAAGAAAGGACGAGGCGAGGCGGCCGACTTCGTCGCGGTGCCGGCCGGGCAGATCCACGATATGGGAGGGCACGGCCGACGGAGCGGTCAGGTCCTGCCGGGGCAGTTCGCGCGCGTAGCGGGTGAGCTCGCGCAAGGGCCGTACGATACGCGACGCCACGGGCCAGGCACAGAGCAGGGCCAGCAGCAGGGTGGCGCCGAAGATCATGGCCTGCCGGTTCAGCAAGGCCGTCGCGGGCGCCGCGAAATCGCTCTCGGGTACCACCGCGACGATCGTCCAGCCCAGCGGCTTGAATCGGACCGCCTCGATATGCCGGGCGTCGCGTCCCGTATCGAAGTCGATCACCTGCGTGTCCGATGTGGCGGTGACGCCTGGCAGCAGTTCACGCAGCGTCTTGCCACTGCGGGCATCGCGCACGTCCAGCAGACCCGCGGCGCGTGCCGGCGGCGGCACCACTGTCTGGTTGTCGTCGGCGGTAATGAAGACGAACCCCGAGCGTGCCAGGGTAAGGCGCGACAAGGTGTCGCGCAGGGCGTTCTTCATCTGCTCGCGGCGGGTGTCGACCTGTTCGATGACATCCTGCACGCTGTCGCTGACGCCGATGACCCAGTCCCACGGACGGAAATAGCCGAAATAGGCGTAGCGCGCCTCGTCTCCCGCGGGCTTGCCGGTTGCCGGTGCCGGGTTGCCGTCCGCGTTGGGAGGCCAGCGGTAAATGGCGAAGCCGTATCCGGAATTGTGGCTTTCCTCGTAAAGCGCGCTGCCCAGCGGGCGCCCCTTGAAATCCGTCACGCCGGCCAGGTCGCGGTCGAGCATGGAGGCATTGCCGCTGGCCAGCACCTGGCCGCTGGCGTCATAGACGAATGCGTAGCGGCGCTCGCCGAATTTCAAATGGTTGATCCAGGCGCGCGCCATGCCCTTGGCCGCGCCCGGGCTGACGACTCCCCGCGCGGCCATATCGGCATAGCCGGCGAGGACCGAAGCGATGAGGGTGCCGGTTTCCAGCAACTGGCGGCGGCCGTTGCGCACCGTGCTGACCTTGTCGTCGAGCAGGGCGGACCAGCGCGCTTCGACGTCGCGCTGGATCAGATTCATCACGTTGTTGACGGCATGCTGCTCGCCGGCGGAAACCGTGCGCGTCACATCGCGGCGGCTGGCCGCCATAATGAACAGCGCTACCACGAGCAGGATCGCGACAACGAGAAGAAAGATCTTGCTGCGCAGGGATCGCGTGAACATGAAAGCGCCGGTGGAAGGGGGCTGCAAAAAAATGATGCAAAACTCGACAAGTGTAAATAATATTCAACGCGTTGTGTGACTGTTCGACATTTGGAAAGCCGTGATGCGCGAGCCATTGCAAAGGATATTGGAAGGATTGCGCCGTCGTCCCGTCCTGGAAGTGACGCTGTCCTGCCTTGCGGTGCTGCTGTTGGCGCAGGCCTTGATCGGGGCCTTGAGCTTGTCCGCGCTGAACCGCCTGGTGGCCGACACCACGGCGGACAGGGTCGAAGTCGTGGCACGCCAGGTGGCCGGGACGATAGAGAACGGCCTGCGCCTGGGCAAGCCGCTGGCGCAGTTCTTCGGCTTGCGCGAGTTACTGCGCGAGGGCGCGCGCGACGCGGGCGGCATCGTCGGCATCGCGGCGACGATGCCGGATGGCGTGGATGTCGCGGCCGTGGGCGAGGATTCCCGGGCATCGGGGCCGGCGCGCGCGCTGTTCCTGGCGCCTGGCGCGACCTTGCCGGAGGGTGTCACGCGGCGCGCTTCCGGCGCGATGATGAGCACGGCCGACGGCCGCATCATGCTCGCGGTACCGCTGGCCGGCGACGACAAGGTGCCGGTCGGGGCGCTGGTGGTGTCGGGCACGCGCAATACCGCGGCGGAGCACTCCATCCTGCTGCGCAACCTGGCGGTGCTGCTGGCGGTTACCGCGACAGTCGGCATCGGGCTGGCCGCCGTCTTCCGATATTTGATCCCGTTAAGCACGCTGATCGGGGGTGGCCGCATGCGTTTCCTCGTGCCGCTGGCCGCCCTGGTCCTGGCGCAAGGCGTCTACGCCGCCTATACCGTGAATGCGTTTCGCGAAGGCTGGCTGCAGGTGACGCGCGGCAACGTCGTTGTGCTGGCCGAAGGCCTGCAGCGCGACCTGGACCGTATCCTCGGCTATGGCATCGAGCTGGACAGGCTGCGCGGTGTGGAAGCGCCTTTCCGGCGGCTGGCCGCGACTTTTCCGGCCATCCGTGAAATCGACCTCGTGGATGCGGCCGGACGCACACTCAATCGGGCGGATGGCGGGGGCGCCTTGCCTGCCCCCGGCGCGGGGGCGGCGCGCCCTGCCGCGGATGACCTGACACTGGTCCTGCCGCTGGGGCAGGGGGGAGCGCGCGCGCAGGCGCAGGGCAGCCTGGTGGTACGCCTGTCGGCGGACGTCCTGGCGCGCGGCGTGCGCAGCCGGATGATCGATGCGATTACGGTGGTGGCCGTCGCGCTGGTGGCGGCGGTGGAAATGCTGTTGCTGCTCTCGCTGTTGCTGAATCGCGGTTTCCGCATTCCGGCGGACGACGGCGCGCCCACGGCCGCGTCACGCGACACGTCGGACATCGGCCGCATCGCGCGGCCGGTCATGTTCGGGTTCCTGTTCGCCTGGGCGATGCCGCTGGGATTTCTTCCGCTGTACGCCCGCAGCCTGCCTTCAGGCGGGCTGGAGCTGCCCGCCAACCTGATGCTGGCCCTGCCGATCTCCGTGGAGATGGGCTGCGGCTTGGTGACGGCTTTGCTGGCGGGGCGCTTGACCGATCGGAGAGGATGGCAAGTGCCGGTGCTGATGGGCCTGGGCGTCTCGTTTGCGGGCATGCTGGCCTGCGCGGCAGCCGTCAACCTGCCGATGTTCGCCGCGGCCCGCGGCCTGGTGGGCCTGGGCTATGGATTGGCGTGGATGGGGCTGCAGGGTTTTATCGTGACGCGCAGCGGCCCTTTGTACCGGGGTCGCAATATGACGAGCGTGATAGCCGGATTGTTCGCGGGCCACCTGACCGGCGCCGCGGTGGGCGCCATGCTGATGGAGCAATTGGGATTTCGTTTGGTCTTCGGCATCAGCGCGGCGATGATGATTGTGCCCGTGCTTGGCGTACTGGTGCTGATGCGGCCGTATATGCAGCACGGCGGCTCGCGGGCGTCGCGCGCCCGGGCCGCCGATGGCTCCGTCGCGGCCGGCGCGCCGCCGGGTCCTTCGGCGGGACGCCCGCGCGCGGGTCTGGCCCGGACGGTCCGGCTGTTGTTCACGCGCGACTTCGGCCTGCTGCTCGTCGGCAGCGTTATTCCGTTTTCCATTGCCCAGGTCGGATTGCTGTCCTTCGCACTGCCCCTGTATCTGGAGGCGGCCGGCGTGGCGGCGTCGAGCATAGGCCGCGTCCTGATGATCTATGGCCTGTGCGTGATTTACCTGGGCCCTGTGATGGGCCGCCTGGTGGATCGTTCAGCGTCCAAGAAGGGCTGGATCGCGCTGGGGGGACTGATCGGCAGCGTCGGCATGCTGGGGCTTTATTTCAACAGCGGCGTGGCCGCGGCGGCGCTGGCCGTGCTTCTGCTCGCCTTGGCAAGCTGTTTTTCCGGGGCTTCGCAATCTCCGTATATGCTGGCCCTGCCTGATGTGCAGGAGTACGGCGCGGCGGGCGCGACCAGCGTCATGCGCGCGGCCGACAAACTGGGGCAGATGGCCGGCCCGCTGACGGTGGGAGCATTGTTCGGCACCGCGGGCATGGGCACCAGCCTGGCCATCACCGGCCTGATCTATCTGGTCGCCACCGGCATTTTCCTGGTCTTCGCGCCCGGGCAGCCGCGCGCCGGCGGAGCCGAACGGCAGCCCGTGTAGGCCTTGCGGTGACTGCGCGGGAAAAGGGGAGGCATCGCACGGCGGCGCATCGTGCTCAGCGCGAGGCCGTGTCGTCCAGGAGGATGGGTACGCGCGATGTCAACGACGTGAACAATTCGGCGGCGATCGTGCCGACGTGGCGCGCCACGACTTCCACCGGTAGCTCGGGGGTGCCCCATAGCACGACCGGCGCGCCGATCGCGATGGAGGGCAGTCCCGTCAGATCCACCGGCATCAGGTCCATCGTAACGGCGCCCAGCGTGGTCGCGGAGTGGCCGTCCACGCGTATGGGCGTGCCGGCCGGCGCATGGCGCGGATAGCCGTCGCCATAGCCGCAGGCCACCAGGCCGATCCGCATGGCCCCGGATGCGACGATAGTGCCGTTGTAGCCGATGCGTTCGCCGGCAACCACGTCGCGGATGCCGACGATGCGCGAATGCAGAGACATCGACGGCCGCAGGCCCAGTGCCGAGCCATCCAGGCCGGGCAGCGGGCTGGCGCCGTACAGGGCCAGGCCCGGGCGTACCCATTCCGTCCCGCGTGCGGCGTCGGGATGGCGCAGCAGCGCGGCGGAATTGCAGCAGCTTCGCGGTCCCGCGAGACCGCTTACCACAGCGTGGAACCGTGCATCCGCCGGCGCCAGCCCGTCGGCGTGCTCCGCGCGGCCGTAATGATTCAGGTGGCCGATGCCGGCGATGCGCCCCTGGGCTGCGAGCGTGGCGCACCGCGCGTAGGCCGCCTTGTAGCCCGGCTCGTCGAATCCGGCATAGCCGATGTCGCCCAGATACCGCAGCCAGATCCATGGCGGCGGGCGCGCGGGTGCGGCATCCGCCAGCCAATCGATCTGCACCGCGTCGGAAATCACGAGATGCAGGTCGGGGATATCCAGCCGGGCCGATTCCCCGGGTTCCAATAAACCGCCATAGACCAGAATAGGGCCATGCCAGCCGGCGGCGCGGCAGTTGCGCGCGTCGTCGAGCAAGGACACGGCCAGGCCGTCCGCCCGTGCCAGCGCGGGCAGCACGCGGGCCAGGCCGTGTCCGTAGGCGTCGGCCTTGACGGTGGCCCAGATGCGCGGCGCCGGTGCCGGCAATGCGGCCAGCAGCGCGCGCACCCGGGCCAGGTTGCGGGCGACGGCGGCGGCATTGACCCGTGCGTGCACCCGCATTCCGACGGGCGGCTCGTCCACGCGCGCGGCGGGTCGCTGCCTCGCGTGCTCATGCACGTCTATTCCGGTGCGATCCTGCTTCATGTGGCTCCGTTTCGATGGGTATGGCATTCATGGATGGCAATGCGGGGCGGCACAGCATGCCGATGCCGGCTTACCCCTGGCCAGCCACCAGGGTGAGCCTGTTCCACTGGTCCTCGCGGCGATAGCGCAAATCTTTCAGGTAATGCCGGATCAGGCGTATGCCCTGGCCCCCGGGCGTGGCGTCCTCCAACGTGGAGGCCAGCGGCGTTGGGGACCACGCGGTCGGGTCGTAGGCGCGGCCGTTATCCGCGATTTCGACGCACAGATCCGGGCCGTCGCGATGGTAGGCGAGTTTCACGGCCGGCGCGTCGCCCGCCGAAGCCCCTTCGTCGAAGGCGTATGACAGGACATTGGTCAAGGCTTCGTCGACGGCGAGCGTCAGGGCAAAACGGGTGCGCGCGGACCAGCATTCACGGTCGGCGATGGCTTCCAGCCATTGCATGGCGGGAGTAACGGAATCGCGGCCGGGAACCAGCTGCAACGTATCGGATCGTGATGCCATGACGATATCGATCTTGAATGCCAGGCGCCAGTATGCCCGATGGCGTCCGTATGTCGTAATCCTCATAGGCGGCACGCACGTGCTCGCGTATGATTCCGCAAAACGCGCGGCGCCGCGGTATGCGCCACGGCCGTTACGATTATCCACGCAGGAAGTGCAATTCATGACACTCGCGATCGAAAAAGCCGGTACGGCGCTGGTGGTATCGCCGCAAGGCCAGATCAACAGCGCCAATGCCGGCGCGGTTGAATCTGAGCTGGTCAAACACATCGACAACGGAGAAAACAAGCTGGTGCTGGATCTTTCCGGCCTGGACTATATCTCCAGCGCGGGCCTGCGCGTGATGCTGCTTGTCGCCAAGCGCCTGAAACAGCAGGCCGGCTCGCTGGCCCTGTGCAGCATCCAGCCGCACGTGCGCGAAGTGTTCGATATCAGCGGTTTCCTTGCCATCCTCACCGTGGTCGAATCGCGCGACGACGCGCTGGCCCTCATGCGCTAGCGGCTGGCCCGGATGCGCGTTACCGGTTTCGGCGCCGCAGACCGATGAACCGCAGTTCCAGGCCCGGAAGCCCACCAACGAACGCGCCGGCCACACCGGTGCGCAGGGGCGGGGTCTTCAGCGGGCCGGCGCGTTCGCACGCGGGCATGGACAGCAAGGCCGGGCAGCCGATAAGCTTGCGCCCGTTCATCGGAGGAGAAACAGCATGACCCAAGACAATACCCAGGACTATCTGCCGCGCGATGCCGCACAGGCCACGCTGGTGGGGCGCGTCTGGCGTCCGGCGCCGATTGACGGGCCCAGTGTCGTCGCCGTGCGCAATGGCCTGGTGTTCGATATCACGGCGACCGTGCCGACCATGGCCGACCTAATGGACCAGCCGGACCCGGCCGACGTCGCACGCTCCGCGCCCGGAGAATCCCTGGGCCCGGTGGGCGCGCTGTTGCAGGCCAGCATCCGCCATGGTGGCGCGGATGGCGCCGCCCATCCCCCGGCGGTGACGCTGCTGGCGCCCTGCGACGTGCAGGCGATCAAGGCATGCGGTGTGACCTTCGCGGTCAGTCTGCTCGAAAGGTTGATCGAGGAACGCACCGGCGGCGATGCCGGGGCCGCGCAAGCCATGCGCACGACGCTGCAGGAAACCCTGGGTACCGACCTGCGCAGCATCAAGCCGGGGTCGGACGGCGCGCTGCGCCTGAAGGAAACCCTGATCAGCCGCGGCGCGTGGTCCCAGTATATGGAGGTCGGCATCGGGATCGACGCGGAGGTGTTCTCCAAATCGCAACCCATGTCGGCGGTAGGCTTCGGCGCGGATGTAGGCCTGCTGCCCGCCTCGGAGTGGAACAATCCCGAGCCGGAAATCGTGCTGGCGGTCAACAGCCGCGGCGAGACGGTCGGCGCCACGCTGGGCAATGACGTCAACCTGCGCGACATCGAGGGCCGCAGCGCGCTGCTGCTGGGCAAGGCCAAGGACAACAACGGTTCCTGCGCCATCGGTCCCTTCATCCGCCTGTTCGATGCGCACTACGGCATCGATAACGTGCGCGACGATAGCGTGTCCCTGCTGATCGAAGGCGCGGACGACGGCTTCGTGCTCAATGGGGTGAGCCATATGCGGGAGATCAGCCGCGATCCCCTGGAGCTGGTGTCGCAGACCTACGGCCGTCACCATCAGTACCCGGACGGCTTCATGCTTTTCCTGGGCACGATGTTCTCGCCGATCCAGGATCGCGGCACGCCGGGCAGCGGTTTCACGCACAAGACGGGCGACCGCGTGACCATCGCTTCCCCGGGGCTGGGCAAGCTGGTCAACACGGTGCGGAAATGCACCGAGATCCCGCCATGGACCTACGGCGTGCGCAAGCTGTACGCCGACCTCGCGCGGCGCGGACTGTTGCGCTAGCGGCTCGATCGGCGGAGCGCAGCCGCGCCTCGCCTCGCGCTCGCCTGGACACAAGGCCAGCGCCCATGTCGCGGAGATCCTCCGCGCGATAAAAGTTGACTCATAGCTGAATTTCAGGCGCCGTGCGGGGCACGGCGCTTGCTGCGCTGCGCGCGCTTTTTCCACGAATTTTTCGAGAGCGTCGCAGCCGGCCGCATGGGGCAATGAGCCAGATATTCGATAAAGCCGCAGTCCTGTGCGTAAAGCTTGTCCTGATAGGCACGGCAGGGCTGCTTGTCGCGAGTATCGCCGTGGTCGTCTGGCAGATGAACGCACCCGTGGCCGCGGGCGTGGCGGTGGCCCAACCCATTCCTTTCAGCCACAAGCACCACGTCGGCGACGATGGCATCGATTGTCGATATTGCCATGTGTCGGTGCAGACCTCGGCGTCGGCCGGCATGCCGTCGGCCGGGATCTGCCTGACCTGCCACGCCGTATTGTTCAAGGATTCGCCAGTGCTCGCACCCCTGCATGCCAGTGCCGCGACCGGGATACCCATACATTGGAACCGCGTCTACGACCTGCCTGACTTCGTTTACTTCGATCACAGCGTGCACGTTGCCAAGGGAGTGGCCTGCGTGACTTGCCACGGGCGCGTGGACCAGATGCCGCAACTGGTACGCAACCAGCCGCTGGAAATGCAATGGTGCCTGGACTGCCATCGCGCGCCGGATAAAAGGGTGGGGCCGCCCGACCAGGTGTTCGCCATGCGCGATCCGCCCGCGCTATCCGAGGATGACATCGCGTCGCTGCGGCGCATCTACCACTTCGAGAGCGAGGACCGCATGACCAGTTGCACCACCTGCCACCGCTGACCGGGGACGCCATGCGTATCATTCCTGTCCATCACGATGCGGGCCGGCCCGATGCCGAGGCCCGCCGCGCGGCTGGCGCGCCGGACGATCCCGCGCGCCGCGCGCTGTTGAAATGGATGGCGGCATCCGCGGCGCTCGCCACGGCCGGGTGCAGCGGCCCGCCGGCGGAGGCCATCGTGCCCTATGCGCGGATGCCGGAAGGCGGGCCCGGGGACGAGCCGGTCTTCTACGCGAGCGCCGTCACGCGCGCAGGCTATGCCCAGCCCGTATTGGTGGAGACCCATATGGGGCGGCCCACCAAAATCGAAGGCAATCCCCTGCACCCCATGAGCCTGGGCGCGACGGACGCGCATGCGCAAGGCGCCATCCTGCAGCTGTGGGATCCGGACCGCTCGCGTACGGTCATGCATGGCGACGCGGTGTCCACGTGGACGGCGGCGCGCGATGCGCTGGGCGAGCGGCTGGCGGCGCATCGCGCCGATGGCGGTTCGCGCTTGAGGATACTGACGGCGGGGTCGACCTCTCCGACGTTGGCGCGTCAACAGGATGCGCTCGCGAAACGCTATCCCGGCATGCGGCACTATCGCCACGATCCGCTGCATGACGCGGCCCAGGAGTCGGGCGCGCAGCGGGCCTTGGGATATCCCGCGCGTGCGATGTACCGCCTGGACCGGGCCAGTGTCGTCGTCGCCGTGGGGGCGGACATCTTCACGGATACGCCGGCGGGCGTGCGTTACGCCCGGGACTTCGCGCGGGGCCGCGGCGAGGGCGGCACTGCGCGGCCTCGTACCCGCCTGTATGCGATCGAGGCGATGCCCGGGCTGACCGGTGCGATGGCGGACCAGCGTTGGGCCATGACGCCGGACGCCATGGGTGCGCTGTTGCGGCGCCTGGCTTACGCGCTGGGCCTGCCGGACGCCGGCGCGCCTGCAGGCAAGGGCGCGCCGTGGGAATCGAGGCTGGCCGATGTGCTGAAGTCCCACGCCGGCACCGCGCTGGTCGCTGTCGGCCCGACGCTGTCCGCGCGGGACCACGCGCTGGCGTGGTCCATCAATGCGCACCTGGGCGCCCTGGGCCGAACCGTCGTCGCAGTGCCGACACGGCCGGCGCCCGGCATCGGCGAGTTGCTCGCGGAGATCCAGGATGGCCGCGTCGACACGCTGCTGCTCATCGATGCCAATCCGGTCTACGACACTCCCGGCGCGCGGCGGTTCGCCGATGCGCTGCGCCGGGTGCCGCTGACGATGCACCTCGGCCTGTATCGCGACGAGACCGCGCGCGCCTGCTCGTGGCATATACCGCGCGCGCACGAACTGGAAAGCTGGAGCGATGCGCTGGCCTGGGACGGCACGCCGACGATCCTGCAGCCGATGATCGCGCCGCTGCATGGCGGGCAGTCGCCGCACACGTTGCTGCAGGTACTGCAGGGCGACGTCGACCCGGGCGCGCATGAAGCGGTCCGCGAGACGTGGCGGACGCTGTGGACGGATGATTTCGATCGTCATTGGCGTGCGGCCTTGCAGGCGGGTTATGTCGACGGCCGGGCGCCGGGCATGCCTGTTCCCCCGCAAGACATGCCGTCGCGACGGCCAGGCGCGTCCTTCCGTACCGAAGCCGTACCGGCCGCGACGGAAGGCGCGGGACCGCCGAAGGGGGCCGGCAGGATCATTGCGCAGCTGGTGACCGATCCCTATCTGGGCGCCGGCGCGGATGCCAACAATGCCTGGTTGCAGGAGCTGCCGCGGCCATTGACCCGTCTGACCTGGGACAACGCGGTGTTCGTGGGGCCGCTGACCGCGCGCGCCCGCGGCGTCGCCACCGGGGACGTGGTCAGGCTGACGGCGCCCCATGGCGGGGCGGTGGATGCGCCGGTGCACGTACTCGAAGGCCATGCGGAGGACGTGCTGACCTTGCCGCTGGGATATGGCCGCCGATTCGCCGGACGGGTCGGGGACAACGTCGGCTTCGATGCCTACGCCTTGCAGGATATCGATGGCGACGGTACGCCGCTGCCGACGGTGATGGTCGCCATGGAACGCACCGGCCGCACGCACGCGTTCGCCCATGTGCAGACTGAATTGTCCATGCACGGCCGCGACATCGTGCGGGTGGAAGACATCTCCACCGTGCCGGCGACCACGGCGGCGCCGCCTTCGCGCGTGCCGGAAGGGCCATCCCTGTATCCGGAAGTGGCCTATCCCGACTACGCCTGGGCCATGACCATCGACCTGGACAAGTGTATCGGCTGCAATGCCTGCACCGTGGCCTGCCAGGCGGAGAACAATATCCCCGTGGTCGGCGCGCAGGAGGTCCGGCGCGGGCGCGTCATGCATTGGGTGCGCGTCGACGTCTATCGCGAGGCGCGCGAGACGCTGTTCCAGCCCGTTCCGTGCATGCATTGCGAAGACGCGCCTTGCGAACTGGTGTGTCCCGTGGGCGCCACGCTGCATGATTCGGAAGGGTTGAACGCGCAGGTCTATAACCGCTGCGTGGGCACGCGCTTTTGCTCGAACAACTGTCCGTACAAGGTCAGGCGCTTCAATTTTTTCGAGTATTCCGATGATTCCGAGGATTCCGCCGCACATCAGAACCCGGACGTGACGGTACGCCAGCGCGGCGTGATGGAGAAGTGCACCTATTGCGTGCAACGCATCAGCCGTGCGCGGATAAGCGCGCAGAAAGAGGACCGGCCGCTGCGCGACGGCGAGGTCGTTACCGCCTGCGAGGCCGTATGTCCGACCCAGGCCATCGTCTTCGGCAACCTGAACGATCCGGCCAGCCGCGTCAACGCCGCGCGCGCCTCGCCGCGCGCCTATACCTTGCTGGAGGAACTGAACACGCGCCCGCGCACCCGCTATCTGGCCCGCCAGGCCGATGCCGATGCCACACTGGAGCCCGACGATGCCTGAGCGCCACGCCAGCCGTGCCGCTGCCGTCACCCGCGCGGAGCCGGACGATGCCTGACACCTACGCCAGCATCAGCGATCGCATCTCGGACATCGTCCTGGCGCGCCGCCGCCAGGGAGGCACCGGGTGGCTGGGCGGTTGGCGGGCCCATTGGCGCTGGCGCGCGATGTTCCTGGCCACCTTCGCCGCCACGCTGGTGTTCTGCGGCGCCAGCGCCTGGCTGTTCATCGTCGGCGTCGGGCTGTGGGGCGTGAACATCCCGGTCGCATGGGGATATGCGCTGGGCAACTTCGTCTGGTGGATCGGGATCGGCCACGCCGGCACCTTCATCTCCGCGGTGCTGCTGCTTTTGCGCCAGCAGTGGCGTACGTCCATCAACCGCTTCGCCGAGGCCATGACGCTGTTCGCCGCCAGTATCGCCGGCCTGTTTCCCATCCTGCACCTGGGCCGGCCATGGTTCGCGTACTGGCTGCTGCCATATCCGGATCGCATGAACCTGTGGCCGCAGTGGCGCAGTCCGCTGGTGTGGGACATCTTCGCCATCAGTACCTATCTGCTGGTCTCGCTGATGTTCTGGTACGTGGGCCTGCTGCCCGACCTGGCGACATTGCGCGACCGCGCGCGAAGCCGCGCGAAGCAGATCGTCTACGGCCTGTTCGCCCTGGGATGGCGTGGCGATGCGCGCCATTGGGCCCGCTACGAAAGCGCCTATCTGCTGCTGGCGGGCCTGGCCACGCCCCTGGTGGTGTCCGTGCATACGGTGGTATCGCTGGATTTCGCGATCGGCAACACGCCGGGCTATCACTCCACCATTTTTCCGCCGTACTTCGTGGCGGGCGCGTTGTACTCGGGTTTCGCGATGGTGCTGACGCTGGCGATCCCGCTGCGCCATTTTTTCCGCCTGCACGACCTGATCACCGATCGCCATCTGTCGCTGGCGGCCCGCGTGCTGCTGGCGACCGGCGCCATGGTCGCCTATGGCTATGTGTCGGAGGCCTTCATGGCCTTCTACGGCGGCGATAAGTTCGAGATCGCCATGACCGTCGATCGCTGGACGGGCGCCTACGCGGCCGTGTATTGGGCCGTCATCGTGTGCAACGTGGTTATCCCCCAGTTGATGTGGAGCCGGCGCGTGCGCAGCCGGCCGGCGTGGCTGTTCGCCATCAGCATCGTCATCAACCTGGGCATGTGGATGGAGCGGTTCATGATCGTGGTGCAAAGCACGCATCGCGACTTCATGCCTTCGGCCTGGGGCATATTCATACCCACCGCCTGGGATTGGACTTTCCTGTTCGCGTCCATGGGGATGTTCGCCTGGCTGTTCCTGTTGTTCCTGCGTTTCCTGCCCATGATTTCCATGAGCGAAGTGCGCGAAATGGAATACGAAACGCGCGGCGCCGCCGCGGCGGATGGCGACCCGGGCCCACCTTCGGCGGGCGCGTCGGCGGTCCATCGCCCCGCGGCCAGGAGGTCAGACGCATGAAGCCGCGCCTGTACGGCCTGATGGCGGAATTTCGCCAGCCCGACGCGCTGGTTAGGGCGGTGCGCGCCGCGCGCGCGAGCGGCCAGGCGGACATCGAGGCCTATGCACCGTTCGCGGTGCCGGATCTGCCGGAGGCGATAGGATTTACCGGCGGGCGCGCGGTGCCGCGCGCGACCCTGGCCGGCGGTATCGTCGGCGGGGTGGGCGGGTACTTCATGCAGTGGTATTCGGCGACGCAGTCCTATCCGATCAATGTGGGCGGCCGGCCGCTGCACAGCTGGCCCATGTTCATCCCGGTCACCTTTGAATTGACCATCCTGTGCGCGGCTATCTTCGCCGTGGTGTCGATGCTGTGGGCGAACGGCTTGCCACGGCTGCATCATCCGGTTTTCGCGGCGCCGGATTTCGATCTGGCCAGCCGCGACCGCTTCTTCCTGTGCCTGCGGCTGCCCGAAGGCTGTACCGAGGACGACCCGGCATGCCAGGCGGCGCGCGCATTCCTGGCCGGGCAACAGCCGCTTGCCATCCGCGAGGTGCCGGCATGAAGACGAAGGCGGCGATCCGGCTTCCGGCCCGCGCCGTCGGGCTGGCTTGCCTGCTGGCATTGGCGCTGGGCGGCTGCGAACGTGCCGCGCAGAATATGTACGACCAGCCTCGCGGCAAGCCTTACCGTGCCAGCACGCTGTTCCCGGATGGCGCGATGTCGCGGACCCCGCCGGCCGGGACGCAGGCCTTTGCCCGCGGCAGCCAGGCCGACACGACCAGCGGCCGGGAAGGGACCGAGGACGTGGCGCGCGACGCGCGTGCACTGGCCGCCACCGCCATGCCCGAGCCCGTCACGCCGGCGATGCTCAGGCAGGGCCAGACCCTGTACGGCGTGTACTGCCTGCCATGCCATAGCCCGGCGGGCGATGGCGACGGCCGTATCGTGGAGCGTGGCCTCCCGGCGCCGCCGTCCTACCACGACGACCGCCTGCGCAATGTGCCGGACCGCCACATCTTCGACGTGATCGGCAAGGGATATGGCGTCATGGCGCCGTATGGCAACCGCATACGGCCGCAGGACCGCTGGGCCATCGTCGCCTTCGTGCGCGCGCTGCAGCTCAGCCAGCACGCGGATGTGGAAAAGCTGCCCCCCGATCTGCGGGCGCAGGCGCGGGCGGCCCTGGCCTTGCCGGCCAGCTCCGCCCCCGGCGCGCCTGCCGCCGGCCCTGCCGCGGCGGCGCCGGCCAAAGCGGTGGGCGCCGCCGCCGGCCCGAAGGCAAGCGGCGATGACACGGGCGGCAAGGAGGCCGGCAAGGCAGCGGACACGGACGCCGGCAAGGCAGCGGGCAACGGCCCCGGCAAGCATCCCGGCAACGCGGGAGGCGGACATGATGATTGACGGCCGCGCGAATCCGCGCACGCGCAGCGGCCTGGCGCCGCTTGCCCTGGGCATCGCGCTGCTGGCGCTGTGCGGGCTGGGCGCCGTCCTGGACCCGCGCGCCTGCCTCGCGGCATGGCTGACGGCCTGGTGGTTCTGGGCGGGACTGATGCTGGGTGCGCAGGCCACCCTATGGCTGCAGCGGCTGACCGGCGGGACATGGATCGCGCCGATCGCTATTCCGCTGGACCGGTTGCGCGCCGCCGTCCCGGTACTCGTCGTCCTGATAGTGCCGGTCCTGGCGTGGCCTGCCCCCATCTATCCCTGGGCACGCCCCGACTGGGTGGATACGGCCGGCGAGCCGGCTTTCCGGGCGGTCTGGTTTTCGCATGCCGGAATGGCGCTGCGGGTCCTGGGATGCGTGGTCCTATGGAGCGTTCTGGCGCGCCTCGACGGCAGCGGACGCGCCATCGCCAGGCGTGCCGGATACGCCGCGGCCGGCCTGCTGCTGTACGCGTTCACGATCAGCCTCGCAGCCATCGATCTGCTTATGTCGCTGACGCCGCAGTGGTATTCGACCGCCTTCGGCTTCGTGGTCCTGACCGCGCAGTTGAAGGCCGCGATGGCCGCCGGCGCCTGGAAGGGCGCGCGCGGTTCATCCGGCGCGGCGCGCGGCGACCTGGGCAATCTGCTGCTGATGTATGTCATGACCTGGGCCTACCTGGCCTTTACCCAGTTCCAGATCATCTGGGCGGAAAACCTGCCCGCGGAAATTTCCTGGTACCTGCCGCGGCTGCATGGTCCGTGGGGCATCATGGGCATCGCGCTGGCAGTCGTGGGCTTTGCCGTGCCGATGGCCCTGCTGCTGTCGCGTCCTTTCAAGCGGTCCGTCACGGGCCTGCGCGCCGTCGCGGCACTTCTGCTGGCGGTAAGCCTTTGCGAAGCCGTTTGGTGGGTACTGCCGTCGGTGGCCGCGTCGGTATCCGCGTCGGCACGGCCGTCAGGCTGGCATGTTGTTTGGATGCTGGCGCTCGCGCTGGCCGGCATGGGCCTGCTGGCGCGGGCGGCGGCGATCCTCTTTCCGACGGCATCGCCGCCCGCCGCGCGACGCGAGGAAGCGGCAACTGGGGCTTCCTCGCAACGGGATGCGTCGGCGCCGCGGCGGCATTCGACGGCAGAGGGAACGGAGGGCGCCCAAGTCGGCCGACGGCCCGCGGGGCAGGGGAGCGAACATGCGTGACGGTATCGATGTAAGGCGCGTTGCCCGGATCGGAGTCGCCGGGATCATCGTCCTGGCGGCGGTGGTGGCGGGCGCCGCGCTGCTGACTTCCCGGTGGGCCGACGATCGTCCGCCCGGCCAGGGTGCGGCGCCGCGGTCGTGGATATCGGGCCCGCTGCTGGAACGCCATCCGCAAGAGGACATGGCGCATTATCTCGCGGCCAAGCGCAAGCTGACGGAGGGCTACGGCTGGGTCGATCGGCAGGCGGGCATCGCACGCATCCCCCTGGACAAGGCCATGCAGGCCGTGGCGGAAGGAGCCCGGCCATGAAGCGCCTGGCGTTGCTTCTGCTATGCCTGGTCCTGGCGCGGATCGCGGGGGCGGCCCCGCCGGACCCGGCATCGCTGGAATTCCGCCAGCACCCCGGCCGCGCCATCCCGCTGGTCGCGGGCCTGCGCGACCAGGATGGCCGCGCCGTCGCCATTGGCGATTACCTCGGCAAGGGCCCGGTCATCTTCGTGCTGGGTTATTACCGCTGCCCGATGCTGTGTTCCACCCTGATGGACGCAGTGCTGGAACGCGTGCGCGGGGTCACCGTGCCGTTCCAGGTGGTGGCGGTCAGCATCGATCCGTCGGAGACGCCTGCCGATGCGGCGCGCAAATACGGCTATTACAGCGGTTTGATGAACGCCGGCGGCCCTGCGCCGACTGGGCCGGGCACGGCGACGCCGCTGGCCGCGCGGCTGCACCTGCTGACTGCCACACCGGCCGCGATCGCCGCCCTGACCGATGCCGTGGGGTTCCCCTACCAGCGCGATGGCGATACCGGCCAGTACTATCACCCCGCCGGCTTCGTGGTCCTGACCCCGGAGGGCCGGATCTCGCGGTACTTCCTGGGCCTGGGCTTCAGCGCGCGCGATGTCAGGCTCGCGCTGGTGGAAGCTTCCGATGGCAAGGTCGGCGGCCTGGCGGACCGGCTGGTGCTGCTGTGCTCCCACTACGACCCGGCCACCGGCCGCTACAACGTCGCCGCGATGGCCATGGCTCGCGCGGCGGGGCTGGGTACCTTGCTGGCCTTGTTGTCCGGGTTGTTCATCGTGCGCCGCCGCGGCCGCAAAGGAAGCCGCGCATGACCTCCACCCCTTTCCTGATGCCGGCCGCCGCCTCGACGATAGCCGGCCATACCGACGCCCTGTTCTACAGCCTGCTGGGGCTCTCCGGGTTCATGGCGCTATTGTTGACCGCGCTGGCTGTCATCTTCTGCGTACGCTATCGCAAGGGCTCGCGCGCCGATCGCCGCAACGCGCCCGAACACGGTAACGGCCTGGAGTGGACCTGGACCATCGCGCCGCTGCTGGCCTTCATCGGCCTTTACGCATGGGGCGCGTATACCTATAGCGCGCTGACGCACCCGCCCGACGACGCCATGCCGGTGTATGTGGTCGCCAAGCAATGGGTATGGAAGCTGGAGCATGCAAACGGCAAGCGCGAGATCGACGAGCTGCACGTGCCGGTGGGCAGGCCGGTACGGCTGCTGATGACGTCGCAGGATGTCATCCACAGCTTCTACGTCCCGGAATTCCGCGTCAAGCAGGATGTGGTGCCGGGCCGCTACACCGCGCTCTGGTTCACCGCCACGCGCCCCGGCACCTATCATCTGCTGTGCGCGGAATTCTGCGGCACCGATCATGCATCGATGGGGGGCGGCATCATCGCCATGCCGCCGGAGCAATTCTCGCGTTGGCTGGCCCAGGGTAGCGAGGGACCAGGCCTGGTCCAGCAGGGCTACCAGCTGTTCCGCGAACATGGCTGCGCGGGCTGCCACGATGCGCGCGCCACCGTCCATGCGCCGGATCTGAACCATCTGTTCGCGCGCCGGGTTTTCCTGCAGGACGGCCGCATGGTCGTCGCGGACGAAACCTATATCCGCGATTCCATCCTGGAGCCACGCAAGGACGTGGTGGCGGGCTATGCGCCCATCATGCCTTCGTTCGCCGGCCAGTTCGACGAAGCGCAACTGATGGCACTGGTCGCCTACCTGAAGTCCGACCGCGATAAAGAGACCGCCCCGCAATGACGCTGCATACTTACCTGAACGACGGCTATACCCTGCGCTCCTGGCTGTTGACGCGCGACCACAAGCGCATCGCGATCCTGTATGCCGTCAGCATCACGGCGTTTTTCGCCCTCGGCGGATGCGCGGCCGCGCTGATGCGGCTGGAACTGGTCACGCCGCAAGGCGACCTGGTCAGCGCGGACACGTACAACAAGCTGTTCACCGCGCATGGCGTGATCATGGTATGGATGTTCCTGATCCCGTCCATCCCGTCGGTACTGGGCAATTTCCTGATGCCGCTCATGGTGGGGGCGGAAGAGGTCGCCTTCCCGCGCCTGAACCTGATGAGCTGGTATCTCTATGTGATCGGCGGCGCTTTCACGCTGGTGGCGCTGGTGCTGGGCGGCGTGGACACCGGCTGGACCTTCTACACGCCGTTCTCCACGATGTTCTCGCACAGCAATGTGGTGATCACGCTGTTCGGCGTCTTTATCGTGGGATTTTCGTCCATCCTGACCGGGCTGAACTTCATCGTGACGGTGCATACCATGCGCGCGCCGGGCATGGGCTGGTTTCGCATGCCCCTGTTCGTCTGGGCGAACTATGCCACCAGCATCATCCTGGTGCTGGCCACGCCCGTGCTGGCGATTACCTTGCTGCTGCTCGCGGCCGAACGCCTTTTCGGCATCGGCTTCTTCGACCCGCAGCTGGGCGGCGATCCGCTGCTGTTCCAGCATTTGTTCTGGTTCTACTCGCACCCGGCGGTCTACATCATGGTGCTGCCCGCCATGGGCGTGGCCAGCGAAATCATTCCCTGCTTCGCGCGCAAGCGCGTCTTCGGCTATCGCAGCATGGCCTACGCCATCATCGGCATCGCGGTGATCGGCTTCCTGGTCTGGGGCCATCATATGTTCGTCAGCGGCCAGTCCGTCTACGCCAATATGACCTTCTCGCTGCTCAGTTTCCTGGTCGCCGTGCCGTCGGCCATCAAGGTATTCAACTGGACCGCGACGCTGTACAAGGGCACGATCACCTTCGGCGCGCCCATGCTGTACGCACTGGGCTTCGTCGGGCTGTTCATGGTGGGCGGGCTGACCGGCCTGTTCCTGGCGACCCTGGCGATCGATGTGCACGTGACCGACACGTATTTCGTCGTCGCGCACTTCCACTACATCATGGTAGGCGGCGCGGTCATGGCCTACCTGGGCGGACTGCATTTCTGGTGGCCGAAGATCAGCGGGCGGATGTACCCGGAAATGCTCGGGCGCATCGCGGCCATTACCATCTTCATCGGCTTTAACCTGACTTTCTTCCCGCAGTACATCCTGGGCTACGAGGGCATGCCGCGCCGCTATCATGCCTATCCGCCGGAGTTCCAGGTGCTGAACATCCTGTCTTCGACGGGCGCGGCGGTCCTGGCCGTGGGCTATGTGCTGCCGCTGTGCTACTTCCTGTGGGCCTGGTTCAAGGGCCGGCCGGCGGGGGACAACCCGTGGAACGCCAGCGGCCTGGAATGGCATACGCGCTCGCCGCCGCCCAAGAACAATTTCGATGCACCGCCCGACGGGCACCATGATGTGTATGACTATGCATCCCGCGGTTCGGCATCCGGGAGTGCCCCATGACCGAAGCCGCGCTGGACATCCCGGATACCGCCCGCGCCTACCAGGCTCGCCTGGGCATGTGGGTGTTCCTGGCCACCGAGATGATGTTCTTCGGCCCGATCTTCCTGGCCTACGCGGTCGGCCGCCTGCATCTGCCGGAGGCATTCGTCGCGGCCGGCCGCCATACCGATGTCCTGCTGGGCACGATCAACACCATGGTGCTGCTGACCAGCAGCGCCGCGATCGCGATGTCGACCGAATGCGCGCGCGACGGCGCCATGCGCCTTGCCCGGCGGCTGATGTGGCTGACCGTCGTCCTGGGCTGCGCCTTCCTGGCGATCAAGGGCTACGAGTACGCCAGGGATCTGCGCGAAGGGCTGTTTCCCGGTCCCTCGTTCCACGCGGCCGGCCTGGCGGGAGAGACGGGCGCGCGCCTGTTTTTTTTCCTGTATTTCGTGGCCACCGGGCTGCACGCGCTGCATTTGACGGTGGGAATCTGCCTGGTCCTGGTCGCGCAGTGGCAAGCGGCGCGGGCACCGGCCGTCCCGTTGGTGCGGCGCCTGGAAGCCACCGCGCTGTATTGGCACTTCGTCGATGTCGTTTGGGTTTTCCTGTTTCCCATCCTGTACCTGGCGGGGAGAGCGTCATGACGGGCGCCGCGATGGAACCCATGAGGCTTCGGCACCGGTTGCTGCGCGTGGCCGTGGTGTGGCTGGCGCTGATACTGCTTGCCGCGCTTACCGTCGGCACGGCCTATATCCCCTTGGGCGCCGCCAACATGGCGATCAACATCCTGATTGCCGGCATCAAGGCCGTGCTGATCGCCGTTTTCTTCATGCATCTGGCCAGTCCCCACGCCGTGCCGCGCATGATCTGCATCATCGCCGCGGTAATGTTGGTCGTGATGTTCGCGCTCAGCGGGGTGGACTTCTACACCCGCGACATGGCGCCGGCCTCCGCTGCCGGGCGGGCCGGCGCCGCCGCCTCGCGTTAGCCGGCGCGCGGCGGCTGCGGGCTGTTGGCAGGATTCGTATCGATCTTGCGGATTGCCACGATGCCGTCGGGCTCGCCCAGGGCCGACAGGCTTGCCAGGAGGGCATCCGCGATGTCTTCTTCGTAGACTTCCCGGCCGTCCACGTACACGGTAAGGACCCGCCGGTACTTCGATTCCTTGTCCGGATTGCGGATGGTGTCCAGGGTCCACTGGTATAGCGGGTAGTCCTGTACGCCTTCGCGCTCCGCTTCGGCGACATAAGCGGCGAAGGCGTCGTACTGGGAGGCGAAGGTCGCGCGGTGCGCGCGCAGGACATCCCGCAAGCGGGCGAGCGGCGGGGTGTCGCGATGGTCGCGGCAGGCCTCGGCCAATTCCTGCGTCACGGTGATCCGCACCTGATACTGCCATGCCTGCGTCATCGATATCCCCTGTGTCCGGCCGTCGCGGCCGCCGTCAGCCGAATTTGCGCGCCGCATCGAGCGCGAGACCGGCGCCGATGCTGCCGAATAGATCTCCCTCGACGCTGCGGGCGTCGGGCAGCAGGGCGGAAATGCGCTCGCGCAATTGCGAAACCCGGCTGGAGCCCCCGGTGAAAAACACGGTATCGATGCCGCCCGCGTCGATGTCCGCATCGCGCAGCAGGGTGGAGACGGTGGTCTCGATGCGCTCGATAAGCGGCGCGGTGGCGTCGTCCAGGTCGGCGCGCGCCAGGTCCAGGGACAGGCCGGCGGAAATCCGTTCCAGGTCGGCCCGGGCGGCGGCCGTTTCGGACAGCTCGATCTTCGCCTTTTCGACCTGCAGCGCCAGCCAGTGGCCGGCGCGTTCCCTGACCAGGCTTAGCAGCAGGTCGATCTTGTCGCGTTCGCCGGCATTGGCGCGGATATAGGACAAATGTTCCCACGCCTTGTTGGTATACGCGAAATTGATGGTGTGCCACGAAGCCAGGTTCAGGTACTGCGTGGACGGCACATCCTTGCCGCTGCGCAGCTTGCTGCCCAGGCCCAGCAGCGGCATGAAGGCGTGCAGGTTCAGGTGCCGGTCGAAATCGCCGCCGCCGATGTGGACGCCGCCGTGGGCCAGGATGTCGGCCCGGCGGTCGGGCAGGGCGGCGCGGCGGGGGCCCAGGCGGATCAGCGAGAAATCCGATGTTCCGCCGCCGATGTCCACGACCAGGACAAGTTCCTCGTTGGAGATCTGCGACTCGTAGTCGAAGGCCGCGGCCAGCGGTTCGTACTGGAACGCGATGTCGGTGAACCCGACCGACCGGGCGATTTCGCCCAGGGTGTCCTGGGCCTGCTGGTCGGCGGCCGGATCGCCGTCGACGAAATACGTCGGCCGGCCGAACACCGCGCGGGTGAATTCGCGTCCCGCCGCCTGTTGCGCGCGCAGCCGCAATTGCGCGATGAAGTGCGTCAGCAGCGTGCGGAACGGCACGCCGCGGCCGCGTATCTCGGTATGGCCGTCGATCAGCGAACTGCCCAGCAGATTCTTCATCGACCGCATCAGGCGGCCATCGTAGCCGGCCAGGTAGTCCGAAAGTGCCGCCCGGCCGTAGCTGACCTCCGCGTCTTCGTCATGGAAAAAAATGGCCGACGGCATGGTCGGCTTGCCGTCCTCCAGGGACAACAAGGCCGGCTGGCCGGGCCGGTTCCACCCCACGGCGGAATTGGAGGTGCCGAAATCGATTCCGCAGGCGAGGGCGGGGGAAGAGGAAGTCATCGATGCGAATGTCCCGCGCCGCTCCGGGCGCCAGGCGCTTTACCAGGCTGAAGGAGCGATTGTACGAGGCATGGTCCGGCGAGTCCCCACCATAAAGTTAACAGTGTTATCATTTGCCTGCCCCGGCGGCCGATCGTCAGGTCGCGGAGACAGGAGACCTTCATGCCGTTGAACGAAACCCATGATGCCAGCCAACGCAGCTGGGTTGCCGCTGCCAATGCGGCCGATACGGATTTCCCTTTGCAGAACCTGCCGCTGGGGGTCTATACCGCGGATGCGGGCCGTACGCGCCGCATGGGCGTGGCGATCGGCGATTGCATCCTCGATCTGGCGGCGGCCCGCGATAAGGGCTTGCTGCAGCTGGAGGACGCCCTGGCCGACGCGATACGGCAGCCCGAGCTGAATGCCCTGATGGCTTTGGGCGATGCCGCCAGCGCCGCGCTGCGCCGCTCGGTCTTTGGCCTGCTGCGCGAGAGCGGGGCACCCCGGCCGTGCGCGCCGGAATGCCTGGTGGCCATGTCTGACGTTTCGATGTGCCTGCCCGTGCAGGTGGGCGATTTCACCGATTTCTACACGTCCATCCACCACGCCACACGCGCCGCGCGCGCTATGAGGCCAGGTGGCGAACTGGCGCCCAATTTCCGTCATCTGCCCATCGCCTACCATGGGCGGGCGTCTTCCCTCGTGGTCAGCGGCACCGACTGCTCGCGGCCGGCCGGCCAGCTCGGCCCCACGCCCGGCGGCGCCGTCTATGCACCGTCCCGAGCTCTGGATTTCGAGTTGGAAGTGGGCTGCTTCATCGGCCGGGGCAATCGGCTGGGCCAGCCGATATCGCTGGACGAGACCCCAGCGCATTTGTTCGGCCTTTGCCTGGTGAACGACTGGTCCGCACGGGACATCCAGCGCTGGGAAGCGCAACCCCTGGGGCCCTTCCTGGCGAAGAGCTTCATGACCACGATGTCGCCCTGGGTGGTGACAATGGAGGCGCTGGCCCCATTCCGCACCGCGCCGCCCGCGCGCGCCGAGGACGACCCGCAAATCAGCCCGGCGCTGACCTCGCCGACGCATGCGCGGGGCGGTGCGATCGGGATCGCGCTGCGCGCGTCCTTGTCCACCCGCGCGATGCGGCGGCAGGGCGTGCCCGCCGAAGTCATTTCGCGCCCCGACTTCGCCGGTCAATACTGGACGCTGTTCCAGATGCTGACCCACCATGCCAGCAATGGCTGCAACCTGCGGCCGGGCGATTTGATCTCCAGCGGCACGGTGTCGGGGCCGGAGGTCGCCGACAGCGGGTGCCTGCTCGAACGTACCCACAACGGCGCGCATCCGTTGCGGTTGGCGAACGGCGAATCGCGCGCGTACCTGGAGGACGGCGATATCGTGATGCTGCAAGGCCGCTGCGAAAAAGCCGGCTACGCCGGCATCGGGTTTGGCCTTTGCGAGGGCCGGATCGTGGCGCAGGCGGCGCCGGCCGGTTGATCCGGCGCGGTCCGGCTACTCCAGCACCAGGTTTCTTTCCTTGACGACCTTTTGCCACCTGGCGGTGTCCTTCGCGATGATCGCGGCGAATTGTGCTGGTGTGGTCGGATAGGCCTGCGCGCCCAGCGCGGCGAGTTTTTCCCGCACCTCCGGATCGCTTGCGATACGTCGCAGCCTTTCCGCGAGGTCGTCCACGATCTTGTCGGGGACGCCGGCGGTGGCGAACACCCCCCACCATCCCGGCACCGACAGGTCCTCGATACCCAACTCGCCCATCGAGGGAAGGTCTGGCGCCGTGGGTACGCGCTGCGACCCAATGACCGCCAGTCCTCTTACCTTGCCGGTATCCAGCAGGGGCTGGGCGGTCAGCGGATCCAGGAAAATCGCCTGCACGGTGCCGCCCATCAGGTCGGCCACGGCGGGCGCGGAGCCTCGGTAAGGCACGTGGACCATATCGATGCCCGCCGCGGAGTTCAGCACTTCGCCGCTCAAGTGCGACGTGCTGCCCACGCCGAAGGAGGCATACGTCACCTTGCCGGGGTGCGCCTTGGCATAGGCAATGAACTCGCCCATGGACTTGGCCGGGAACCGCGGGTTGACGACGAACACGTTCGGCGCGATCGCCACCATGGACACCGGCTTGAAATCCTTCGCGGGGTCATAGGGCAGTCCCTTGTATACCGCCTGCAGGCTATGCGAGGAATTGTCGAACAGGTACGAGCATCCATCGGCGGGGTCGCGCAGCAGCGCCTGGTAGGCGATAACGGATTTGGCGCCAGGGCGGTTTTCGACGATGACCGGTATCTTCAGATCGGAGCCCAGCCTGGCGGCGACCAGCCGCGCGGAAACATCCGTCCCGCCGCCCGCGGCGTACGGAACATACAGCCTGATGGCGGTGCAGCGCAAAGGCTGCGCGTCCGCGGTATGGCAGGCCAGGCTACCCAGGATGGCAAGCGCGGCAAACGCCAGCGCGCGGCCGCGATACTGTATCGATGGTTGTTTCATGATTTTGTCTCCTCCGGATTATTTTCTTATGAGGCCATGGCGCCGGTCTCGCAGCGCGTCCCGGCGTCCGGCATGCCTTGCAGCGATCGATCGGCCAGGAACATGCCGCTCTCGATGTGCGCCTGTATCTGCCTGCCGTCCAATCCCAGTTCTTCCAGTACCTGGGCGTTGTGCTCGCCGCGCAGGGCGGGCTCGAGCGGATCCGTGGGCAGGTCGCCATCCGAGAACCGCCACGGATGGCCATGCAGCTTGTAGGTGCCGCCCCGTCTGTCCGGCACGGTACGCACCGCTCCCCAGTACTCGCCCCATTCCGACTCGCACAGCTCGCGGGTGGTGCGGACCTGTCCAATGGCGATCTTCGATTCGTCCAGCTGGGCGTCCAGCGCGCCCAGGTCGCGGAAGGTCAGGATCCACGTCTGTATCACCGCGTGCAACGCCTCGTAGTTCTGCCGGCGCAGCGCGGCGGTGGCGAAGCGGGGATCGCTGGCCAGATCCGGGCGCCGCATCGCGCGCAGATAGTTCGGGAACGTCAGGCTGCCCACCAGGCTCTGGGCGGCGACGAAACGTTCGCCGCCCGGACCGACAAAGAATGGGCCGTCGGTGGCGCCCAGGATGCCCGGTTCCGCGCCCGTGTCGACGTCGGCGATATCCAGGTGCGCGCGTTCGTTGGCCGCCAGCATCACCGCGGCCATGGCCACGTCGATGTATTGTCCGCGGCCGGTCTTTTCCCGCTTGGCCAGCGCCGCCAGTACCGCGATGGTAGCCTGCAGTCCGGCATAGACATCGGCATGCGAGAGCGCGTCCGTCTGGTACTGCGCCAGGTTCGCGCCGAAGTGGCGCAGGGAATTGTGCGTGAATCCCGATTCCGCCTGGACAGTAGGGGCGTAGGCCATGCGCGACGCCCAGGGGCCGCCCTGGCCATAGCCCGTGATCGAGACGTAAATCAGGCGTGGATTGCGCTTGGCCAGGCTGGCGTAATCCAGGCCGAAGAATTTCAGCGTGCCGGCGCGGAAGTTTTCGACCACGATGTCGGCGGAATCGCACAGTCTGGCGATCAGCTCGGCGGCGCCCGGCACATTAAGGTCCACGCTGATATTGCGCTTGCCGACGTTCTGCTGGGCGTAGTAGCCGGACATGCCCTCGGCGAAGGGGACGGCGCCCCGGGATACGTCGGGCCGCGGCGGTTCGACCTTGATCACTTCGGCGCCCAGGTCGCCCAGGGTGCGGCCGCATAGCGGACCCGCCAGAACGCGGGAGAAATCGACAACCTTCAGGCCGGAAAGCGGACCGCTCATGTCACTTCCCCTCGAAGACGGCGAGGCCGGGGCCGTTGGCGCGGAAGGACTGCAGGCCTTCCTTCAAATCGCGCGACGCCCAGATGCCTTTCTGCGTTTCGAACATGGCGCGGTCGGCTGCCTCCACGCCTTCATTGGCCGCGATCGAGGCCAGGCGTTTGGTGGCGGCATGCGCGACGGTGGGGCCGTTGGCCAGCTCTTGCGCGATGGCCAGCGAAGCCTGCTCCAGATCGTCGTCGGCGACGACCAGATTGATCAGCCCCCATCGTTCCAGGGTGGCGGCGTCATAGCGGCGGCCCAGCATGGACATTTCCTTGGCACGGGCCATACCGACCCTCTGGACCTGGCGCTGGATGCCTCCCATCAGGGGATGCAGTCCCAGGGCGACCTCCACGGAGCCGATCTTGGCCGATTGCGCGGCGACGATGTAGTCGCAGGCCAGCGCGAGTTCGAGGCCGCCGCCGAGACAGACGCCGTGCACCGCCACGACGATGGGAATCGGCAGGGTTTCGAAGGCGTTCAGTACCTCGATGGGATCCAGGCGGGCGCGGCCTTCGCGCTCGATGCGCTCGTCGAACAGGTCGACATCCGCGCCGGCGGAAAAATGGCGCAGGCCGCTGCGCAGCAAAACCGCCCGTTGTCCCTGATCGACTGCGTCGCGCAATCCCGCCATCAGGGCGCCGCTCAGGGTGGGGCCGGACAAATTGTAGGGGCGGTAATTCATCGTCAGGATAGCGACGTTGCCGCGCACTTCCTTCTGGACTATGTCTTCCATGCGGTGTCTCCGGCGGCGACGCGCCGGAGGGGGAAGGCGCGCGCCGCGTAAAGTTAACAGTATTAACTACGGATTGATGATAACACCGTTAACTTTTGCGGCAAGTCAGGGTAAGTACCCGGCATGCGGGGGAATGTGGGGAGCGCACCATGGATAAAATGCAGCGCGGATCGATTCCGACGGACGGATGGCGTAGCAAGGGCAAGGATCACGAAGGAATGCGTACGTGAGAAGGAAAATCAGCAGCGCCGAGCCGGCGCCCTACCATCATGGGGATCTGCGCAGCGCATTGATCGCGCAGGCGCGCCGCGAACTGGAAGAGGCGGGCGTGCACGACATGAGCCTGCGCCAACTGGCCAGGGCCGTGGGCGTGTCCGAAGCGGCGCCGTCGAGGCATTTCGATGGCAAGAAAGGCCTGCTGGCGGCGATCGCGGCCAGCGGCTTCCACGACCTGATCGTGCTGCGCCGCCAGGCCCTTGCGCGCACGCGGGGCAAGCTGGCGCGCGCTTACGAGATGATGCGCATCTATGTGAAGTTCGCCCAGGACCATAAAGGCCTGTTCGACCTGATGATCGGGCCGCGCATGCTGCACAAGGCGGACTACCCGGAGCTGGACGAGGCCGTCAATCAGTCCTTCGAGCTGTTCGCCGCGGCGGTGCGCGATTACGCGGGCGACCATGGCTGGACGGACGGCGACATGGCCCTGGTGACGCACGCCGCCTGGTCGGTGGAGCACGGCCTGGCGACGCTGATCATCGGCGACCGGCTGAATGCGGAAGACAGGCCGATCGACGTGGAAAGCGTAATCCATTTTTCCATGGCCCTGTTGCTGAGCGGCATTGCGGCGGGCCCCCGGCATGCGGCCGGCATCCTGGGGGCATTGGACGATGGCGGACGCGCAAAGGGCCTGAAGAACCCCGATAGCCCGGGCAGCGGGAAAGGCCTCAAAAGAAGCCCCAAGAATACCGGCGGCCTTGGAAAGCACTGAAAGCGCGCGGTTTACGCCTGATGCCCTATAGGGGTACACCTGTCCGGCGGAGACGGGGTATCGTCCTGGTTCCGCGGTTCGCGGCAGGCCGCGCGAAGGATGCCTCTTTTCCAGGAGAAGACTCATGCGCAAGATGCAGGCAGTACAGGTAACGAAGGCGGGCGGTCCGTTGGAAGTCGTCGAACGCGACGTGCCCGAGCCGCCGGCCGGACATGTGCGGATCAAGGTGCAGGCGTGCGGGATATGCCATAGCGATGCCTTCACCAAGGAAGGGCAGTGGCCGGGCCTGCGGCTGCCGCGCGTCCCTGGCCATGAGATCGCCGGCGTGGTCGACAAGGTCGGCGCCGGTGTCGAGGAATGGCAGGTGGGCCAGCGTGTCGGGGTGGGTTGGCACGGCGGCCACTGCGGCCACTGCGAGAACTGCCGTCATGGCGATTTCGTGCTGTGCAAGACCGCGCAGGTCCCCGGCATCAGCTATGACGGCGGCTACGCGGAATACATGGTGGCGCCTCGCGAGACCCTGGCGCGGATACCGGACGACCTGTCTGATGTCGATGCCGCGCCCCTGCTTTGCGCGGGCATCACCACGTTCAATGCCTTGCGCCATAGCGGCGCGCGTGCCGGCGATGTGGTCGCGGTGCTGGGCATAGGCGGCCTGGGCCACCTGGGCGTGCAGTTCGCCCGCCGGATGGGCTACGTGACGGTCGCGATCGCGCGCGGCCAGGACAAGGCGCCGCTGGCGAAAGAATTGGGCGCCCACCATTACATCGACAGCCAATCGCAGAATGTCGCCGAAGCGTTGCAGGCGCTGGGGGGCGCACGCGTCATCCTGGCAACCGTCACCAGCGGCAAGGCCATGAGCACCGCGATCGGCGGCCTGGGGCCGAACGGCAAACTGGTTTTCGTCGGGATATCGCAGGAACCCGTAGAGGTGCCCATCGCCCAATTCATCGGGCAGCGCAACTCGGTGCAGGGCTGGCCTTCAGGTACCGCATCGGACTCGCAGGAGACCCTGGCCTTCAGCGCGCTGTCCGGCGTGAAGCCGATGATCGAGGAATACCCGCTGTCGCGCGCGCCGGAGGCCTACGACCGGATGATCAGCGGCAAGGCACGCTTCAGGGTGGTGCTGGTCCCGGGCCGTTGAAAGACGGCGCGGCGGGGGATCCGCGTGTGTCGCGCGAACCGCCCGCCGCGCGTGCCGCTCGCGCGTTCAGGAAGCGGACGGCGGCGGCTCGAAAGCGCGTACCGGCGGCAGCGGCCCGTCATGGCGGCGCACCTGCACGGCAGTCAATTGGCCCGTGCAGCCCTGCGCGAGCGCCGAAGTGCCGGCGTCGCGCGTCAGCACGTTCGGATTGCCGTGCACGCAGAAGGGCCGATCGGACGCCTGCCCATCCGGCGCGGGGTCGTACCACGCGCCCGTCGGCAACTGGACCACGCCGGGTCGGATGCCGTCGCTCAGGGCGACGCAGGCCAGGCATCCGCCGCGCGCGTTGTAGAGTTCGACGATATCGCCCTCGGCGATACCCCTGGCGGACGCGTCGCGCGGATGCATGGTGCACACCTCGCGATCGCGCCGTTTGTTCGCCACGCTGTGCGCGCCGAAGTCCAGCTGGCTGTGCAGGCGCGTGGCGGGCTGGTTGGCGACCAGGTAAAGCGGATGCTCGGGGGTGGGACTGTCGCCGGGCGGCAGCCACGCGGGATGGCCCGGGCAGTCGCCGTATCCGAAGGCGGCGACCGTCGGCGACGATATCTGTATCCGTCCGCTGGGCGTGGGCAGCGGCTTGCCCGCCGGATCTTCGCGGAACGCGCGCAGGATGCCGCCATCGTCCGCCTGCTGCGGCAGCAGGAGCTCGCCGCGTTCCCAGAACGTATCGAAGTCGGGGGCCTCCAGGCCGCGCTCGGCCAGGGCGGCGCGCGTTCGTTCGTACAGGTGCCGCAGCCATTGCGCGCTGGTGCGGCCTTCCGTGAAGGCGTCGCGCGTGCCCAGGCGTCCGGACAGGTCGGCGAATATGTCGTAGTCATCGCGCGCCTGGCCGTGCGGCGGCGCGATGCGATGCATGGCGACCATGAGCGGATCGGTCGGCGCGGCGCCGATATCTTCTCTTTCCAGGGTCATCGTGCAGGGCAGCACGATGTCGGCGTGGCGCGCCGTGGCGGTCCAGCCGATCTCATGGACGATAAAGGTATCCAGCGTGCGGAAAGCGCGCGCCAGGCGTCCCAGGTCCTGATGGTGATGGAAGGGATTGCCGCCGGCCCAGTAGGTCAGGCGAATATGTGGATACACGTGCCGCTTGCCGTTGTAGTCGAATTCCGTGCCGGGATGCAGCAGCATGTCGGCGATGCGTGCCACGGGGATGAATTCCCTGACGCCATTCGAACCCTGCGGCAGCGCCGCGATGGGCACGGCATTCATGCGCTTGCCGTAGTGCGCCAGCGTGCCCAGCGCGTAGGCGTAGCCGCCGCCCGGCAGGCCGATCTGGCCCAGCATGGCGGCCAGCACCGCGCCCATCCAGATGGGCTGCTCGCCGTGTTCGGCGCGTTGCAGCGCGTGCGCCACCGTGACGAGTACCCGCTTGCCGGCGAGCGAGCGCGCCAGGTCGCGGATGATGCCGGCCGGCAGGCCGCATCGTGCCGCAGCCCACTCCGGCGTTTTCGGCACGCCGTCCGCGCCGCCCAGCAGGTAGTCTTCGAAGACTTCCCAACCATCGCAGTACGTGGCCAGGAAGGCGCGGTCATGCAGGCCTTCGGCGACCAGTACCTGGCCCAGCGCCAGCATCAGGGCGGTATCCGTGCCGGGCACGATGGGCAGCCATTCCGCGCGCGACTCCGCCGGCATATCGCCGCGCAGGGGGCTGACCGATACGAAGCGGCAGCCGCGCTCGGCTGCGCGGGCCATCGATTCGCGTTCGATATGGCGGCTGATGCCGCCGCTTGCCACGCGCGAGTTCTTCAGCGCCATGCCGCCGAAGGACAGGACGACATCGGCGTGGTCGACGATCTGCTCCCAGGTGACGTTGCGGCGGGCCACATCGTCCATGCCGCCCAGGATATGCGGCAGGATCACCGCCGAGGCGCCGGCACTGTAGCTGTTGACCGACCGCACATAGCCGCCCAGCGCGGTATTCAGGAAGCGGTGTACCTGGCTTTGCGCATGGTGGAAGCGTCCGGCGCTGGACCAGCCGTACGATCCGCCGAATACCGCCTGGGGGCCGTAGCGGTCCCGCACCCGCGCCAGTTCGTTCGCCAGTCGATCCAGCACTTCGTCCCAGGACATCGGGACGTAGGTATCGTGGCCGCGGCGTTCGTCGGGGCGCGGTCCGCGCTCCAGCCAGCCGCGCCGCACCATCGGCGTCGTCACGCGCGCGCGGTGATTCACGGCGGTCGTGAAATTCTGGATGAGCGGATTGGGATCCGGATCGCCGGGATGCGGGCGCACGGTTACCGTGCCCCCGTGCCACGCGGCCTGGAACACGCCCCAATGCGCGCTGTGGGACCGCAAGGGAACGGCCGCCGCTGCCGACGCCGCGGCGGTTGAAGAGTCGGAGCTGGATTCAGGTTTCATGCGGGCTCAATTGCTGGTGCCGTCGCGAATTCGAATGGCCGGTCGTCGGTTCAATCGGCCGGGCCGGTAGCCACGGGCGCGCCGGGCTGCACGCACCACTCGCTCCATGAGCCGGGATACAGGGCCGCGCCCGTCAGGCCCGCGACTTCCATGGCCAGGAGATTGTGGCAGGCCGTGACACCCGACCCGCACTGGTTGACCGTTTGTTCCGGCCGGTACCCCCCAAGCACGCTGCCGAAAGCGCCGCGCAGTTCCTCCGGCGAGCGGAAGTATCCCAGCGCGTTCAGGTTTTCCCGGAAAAGACGGTTGCGCGCGCCGGGTATGTGGCCCCCCACCGGGTCGATGGTTTCGTTCTCGCCGCGGAAGCGGTCCGGCGCGCGCGCATCCACGACCAGCCGCGCGCGCGTGGCCAGGTTTTCGCGCACGTCCTGCTGCGACACGGTGCGGACCAGGGCGTCGCCTACGCGCAGGCGTCCGGGCCGGCGCGGCGCGGACGCCGGCTGGTCGGTCGTCGGAAAGCCCGCGGCGGTCCAGGCGGCCAGGCCGCCGTCCAGGACCGCCACCGCGCGGTGGCCAAGCCACCGCATCAGCCACCACAGCCGGGCGGCATACATCCCGCCCGCGTCGTCGTAGGCCACGACCTGCGTATCGCCGTCCACGCCCAGGCCGACCATGCGGGCGGCGAACGCGTCGCGGTCGGGCAGCGGATGCCTGCCGTTGCGTCCGGTAACGGCGCCGCTCAGGTCGTTTTCCAGATGCAGGTAGTGGGCCCCCGGCAGATGGCCTTGCCGATAGGCGCGCTGCCCCGCCTGGGCGTCCATCAGGTCGAAGCGGCAATCGACGACCAGGGGTGCGTTCTCTCCCGCCAGGCGGGCCGCGAGGTCGGGCGCGGAAATCAGGGTATCGAAGGGCATCGGCGTCACCCTTCCGTCTGGGTCAGCGCATCCATGGCGCGCAGGGAATAGACGTAGGCGGCGCCGGCGTTCAGGGCGATGGCGGTCGCCAGGGCCTCGCTGAGTTCGGCCTCCGTCACGCCCGCCTGGCGCGCGGCAGCGGCGTGCGACGCGATGCAGCCGTCGCAGCGCGTGGTCACCGCGACCGCCAGCGCGATCAGTTCGCGTGTCCTGGCATCGAGCGTGCCGGTCGCTCCCTGCGCCTCGTTCAGACCCCGGAAGGCGGTCAACAGCTTCGGATGGTTCTTGGCCAGGCCGCCGGCGGCCTGGCGGTTGTTGGCCAGGACCTGGGTCCAATCGTTCAGCATGCAATGCTCCTTGGCGTAAGCGCGGCTAGGCGCCGATCTGTTTGAGCAGGGCCGGGGTGGCGACCGTGCGGTATTGCGCGATGTCGCGCTCGATATAGGCCGTGAACCGGTCCAGCGGCAGGTCGTGCTCGACCGCGGCGTCCCGGCGGATGACTTCCCGCACCTGCGGGTCCTTCAGGGCCTGGCTCAGGTGGTTCGACAGCAGCCGCAGGATGGCCGGTGGCGTGCCGGCCGGCGCGGCCAGGCCGTACCACTGCGTCAGCGTCATGTCCACGCCCAGCTCCTTGAAGGTGGGCACATCCGGCAGACTGGGATTGCGGCTTCGTCCCGATACCGCGAGCAGGCGCAGCGCGCCCTGGCGCACCTGCGGCATCAGCGGCGATGCGGTGGCGAAGAACATATCGACCTGGCCGCCGAGCAGGTCGGTAATGGCCGGTCCCGAGCCGCGGTAGGGAATGTGCAGCAGCTTCAGCCCGGCCAGTTCCTTGATGCGCTCCATGCCGATGTGGGCGGCGCCGCCGGCACCGGTGGAGGCAAAGGTCATCTCTTTTTTCTTCGCGGCGGCGAGCAATTCCGCGGCGGTCTTGAAGCGGGAACCCGGCGCCACGAACAGGCCGTGCGGGGCCTCCAGGATCAATCCGATGGGCGCGAAGTCCTCCGGCACTTTGTACGGCAGACTGGCGGGCTTCAACGCCGGCGATACCGCCAGGTTGCCGCTCATCGCCAGCAGCATGGTGTAGCCGTCGGGCGGCGACTTGGCGACCAGCCCGGCCGCGATATTGCCGCCCGCGCCGGCCTTGTTTTCGACGACCACGGTCTGCTTGAGCGTGCGCCCCATCGCCGTGGCGATCAGGCGGCCGTACAGGTCGCCGCCCCCGCCGGGCGGAAAGCCCACCGCCAGCGTGATGGGCCGTTCCGGAAAGTCCGTGGCTGCCGGGCTGGCGCGGGACACCGATAGGCCGCCGCCCAGGATGCCCGCGGCGCCCCATGCTCCCGCCGCCAATAGCCGGCGCCGCCCCGGAAGTGGGGCTCGATCGTTCTGATCCATGTTGTCTCCTTTGGTTTTTATGTATTGCCGTGCCGGCGCGGCTCGCAAGCCACGCCACGCGGAATCAGGCCTGTAGCCAGCCTGCTGCTTCCTCCTGGGCCACCAGCCGGTCCACCGCCGGGCCGCACTGGCCCAGATAGCCGGCAGGGTCGGTCAGTCGGCGGATTTCGTCTTCGCCCAGCAGGCCGGCAAGCGCCTTGTGCTGGCGCATGGCGTCGGCGAAATCCAGCTTATGGGTAATGCCGTGCATCGATGCTTCGTATATCCACTCGTGCGCCGTCTGCTTGCCGACCCGGCTGCTCAGCTCCAGCATGACGTGTTCGGAAAGCAGGTAGCCGCGCATCAGGTCGAGGTTTTTTGCCATGCCGCCCGCGTCGACGCGCAATCCCGCCAACAGGTTCTTCGCCTGGAACAGCATGGCGCCGGCGATGACGCAGCATTCGGGCAAGGCTTTCCATTCCATCTTCCAGGCGATGCCGTCGCGTTCGCCTTCCTGCACCATGCCTTCCAGCATGAGGGTGGCGTTGTAGCGCAGCGGCCGCGACAGCCCGGCCAGGTTCTCCGCGGACGTCGGGTTGCGCTTGTGCGGCATGGTGGACGAGCCCAGCTTGCCGTCGGAGAACGCTTCCTCCACTTCGGCGATCTCGTTGCGCTGCATGTTGAAGAGTTCGTTGCCGATCTTCGATAGCGTGGCGCCGATCATCGCCAGTAGCGTGGCGTATTCGGTGAAGCGGTCGCGCGCGGAAGCCCAGCTGATGGCGGGCGTGGACAAGCCCAGGCGCTGCAAGGTACGCGCTTCGACTTCGGCGGCCTGCTCGCCCAGCGATGCCTGGCTGCCCACGGCGCCGACGACCATGCCCACCAAAACGCGCGGTTCGCACTCCCGCAGGCGCCGGTAATGGCGTCCCATTTCATCCAGCCAGATCGCGCATTTATGCCCGAAGGTAATGGGCAGCGCCTGCACGCCATGCGTGCGTCCGACCATGGGGGTATCGCGGTGCTCGCGCGCCAGGCGGGCCAGTTCGCGTCCAATCGCCTGGATATCGCGCAGGGCGATGGCATGGAATTCCTTCAGCTGTAGCGCCACCCCGGTGTCCACGACGTCCTGCGTGGTCGCGCCGTAGTGCACCCATTCGCCGTTCTCGGCGCTGCAGCAGGCCTGCAGCTGCCGGAGCGCGGGCACCAGCGAATGCTTGATGCGGCGTATCTCGGCGGACATTTTTCCAAGGTCGATGTTCTCGACCTTGGCCTTCTGCGCGATCTCGCGGGCGGCGGCGGCCGGAATGATGCCCAGCTCCGCCTGCGAGGCCGCCAGGGCGGCTTCGAAGTCCAGCCATTTCTGCACACGGTTTTCTTCGGAGAAAATCGCGCGCAGTTCGTCGGTGCTCCATAGATGCTGGAGCGATTGCATGTCGAATACGGATACGGGCATCGGGTGTCCTTGCGAGGATGGGAAAGCGATAGGAAAGGGGCTAAGGCGTGCCGCCAGGGGACGTCCGGCGTGCCAGTGGCAGGACCCGTCCCGGGTTGAACACGCCGTCGGGATCGAGCGCGGCCTTGATTCGCGCCATCAGGTCCAGCGCCACGGGCGACTTGTGCCGCATGAAGGCGTCCTGCTTCAGGCGGCCTATGCCATGCTCGGCGGATATCGATCCCTGCATGCCGGCGGCAATGCCGTGGACGATGTCGTGGATGTCCGGGGCGCGCGCGCGAAATGCCGCGTCCTCCATGCCAAGGGGCTTGCTCTGGTTGTAATGCAGGTTGCCGTCGCCCACGTGGCCGAAGCAAACGATGCGG
The DNA here is from genome assembly GCF_057362025.1 of Bordetella sp. Lineage (NCBI taxonomy): Bacteria > Pseudomonadati > Pseudomonadota > Betaproteobacteria > Burkholderiales > Alcaligenaceae > Bordetella > Bordetella sp. The sequence goes on from NZ_JBMQQZ010000052.1 coordinate 55,372, forward strand.
ATGCCCGGCATCGCGGCGCGCAGCGCCGTGCCGGCGGCCTCGATGAATGCGGGAATGGCCGAGACGGGTACCGAGATGTCGTGCTTGATCGACGGGCCCTGCAGGCGCTGCGCTTCCGGGACATGTTCACGCAGCGACCAGAATTCCTGCGCCTGCCGGCCGGATGCGGCCAGCGCGGCATCGCCGGCCAGGCCGCGTTCCAGCGCCTGGCCCAGGACCTCTTCGACCGCGCCGGACGGGTCCAGGCTGGCCGAGGTTTCGGAGACGTCGAACAGCACGGCCCACGGATAACCGCCGCCGAGCGGATCGCGCATACCGTCCAGGGGATGGGCAAGCACCTGGTCCAACGCTTCCCGGCTTAGCAATTCGAATGCGGTGACCCGCTCGCCCACGGCATCGGTCAGCATCGCCAGGATCTCCACGGCGGCTTGCGGATGCGGCAGCGCGACCCACCCGGTGACGGTCCGGCGCGGTTGCGCGTACAACCTGAAGGCAGCGGCCGTGACGATGCCCAGGGTGCCTTCCGCGCCGATGAACAGCTGCTTGAGGTCGTAGCCGGTATTGTCCTTGCGCAAGGTCGTCAGCGCGTCCAGCACACGGCCGTCGGCCAGCACGACTTCCAACCCCAGGGTCAGCTCGCGCGTATTGCCATAACGCAGCACCTGTTCGCCGCCGGCATTGGTGGACAGGACGCCGCCGATGGTGGCGCTGCCTTCCGAGGCCAGCGACAGGGGGAATAGCCTGCCGCATTCGAGCGCGGCCTGCTGCGCCGCCAGCACGTTGCATCCGGCCTCCAGCGTGATGCTGTTGTCCAGCGGGTCGACGCGGCGCAATGCCGTCATGCGCCCCAGGCTGATGACGATTTCGCGGCCGGAATCGTCGGGCGTGGACCCGCCGACCAGACCGGTATTGCCCCCCTGCGGTACCAGCGGCACGCCGGCATCGGCGCACAGGCGTACGACGCGCGATACCTGCGCGGTGCTGGCGGGCCGCACGACGGCGCGGGCGATCCCGGGGTAGTGGCCACGCCATTCCGCGACGTAGGGGGCGGTGTCCTGGGCGCCGGTCAGTACATGGGCGTCGCCCACGACGGCCGCGAGCGCGGCGAGCAGGGAAGGGGAATGATGGTCCATGGTGGAAAATCTCGCTTCACGTCGACGGCCCGGCCGCGTCGCAAGCGATACTTGTCTCCTCGATGCGGCGCGCGAAGATCCCGATGGCGCGCCGACATTTCATTGAATAAAATATGTTTTATTGAACGAAAATATAGGAGCTGGGACCCAACGTGTCAAGCAAAAACACTCCCACGCCGCCGGTCGGCGTGCTCGAGCGCGGCATCAGCATCCTGGAAAGCTTCAGCGACGACGCCCTGCGGCTGTCCCTGGGCGATCTGGCCGAACGGACCGGACTGGACAAGGCCACGCTGCTGCGGCTGCTGGGCGTGCTGGTGCGCGCGCGGCTGGTGCATCGCTACGACAACGGCAACTACGCGATGGGGCCGGCGACCCTGCACATGGGAATGCTGTATCGGCAGACCTTCGATCTGGGCGCGCGCATACAGCCGGTGCTGCAGAACGTGATGCAGCAGACCGGAGAAACCGTGGCGCTGTATGTGCGCAGCGGCGACGAGCGTATCTGCCTCTATCGCGAAAACACCTCGCAGGAGCTTCGGCATCACCTGGAAGTCGGTACCCGCATTCCGCTGAGCGCGGGCGGCTCGTCGGCGCATATCCTGCTGGCCTTCACCGGCGGCGCCACGCCGCCCGCCAAAACCATCCGCGAGAAGGGCTACGCGATGACGCGGGCCGAGCGCGTGGCTGAAATGGCTTCCGTGGCGTTGCCGGTCTTCGAGGCCGACGGGACTTTCATCGGCGCGATGGTCGTGCTGGGCCTGGCGTCGCGGCACAACCAGCAGGCGCAGCTGAAGGCCGCCGATATCGTGCGGCGCGAACTCGGCGCTCAGGGTTTTTCCGCGTCCGCGCCTGCGGATCGGCAACTGCCCGCGGATGCGCCGGCCAAGGCCGCGCGACGCTAGGGCCTGTTAACGCTGGAAGGAGCCGAACAGGCCCGCTTCGGGCACGCCTGCCGCGGCGTCGTGCGCCGGATCGGCATAGCGGGCGCACCAATCCGCGATGCGTGCGGCCGCGGCGTCGTCCATGGTATGGGCGAACGCGCGCATGCGCGCCTGCATGCCGGCCCAATCGTAGGGTTCTTCCGGATCCCCGCGCCGCAGTTCGCGCAACGCGCTCAGCGTGCGGCCGTCGCGCAGGACCAGGGTCACGCGGCTGGGCCGCTTGCGTGGAAACGCCTGCTGGAAGCCCTCGTCAGTCCTGACCGTTATCCGTTCGGCAAGATCGAGCAAGGCCGGGCAGGACAGATCGGGCGTTTCCATGTCCTGGATGCCGAGCTTGCCCGCAAGCAGCAGCCGGGCCATGACATAGCGCAGGCAGAATGCGGTTTCGGCCGGCTTGGTCGGCCAATGCACGCCCGCTATTTTCAAGGCGTGCGGGAAGATCACGACTTCGACCGAGGCGATGTCTTCCGCGCCGATCCCATGCGCCTGGCGCAGCCCGTGCGCCGCATCCAGCGGCGTGAAGAGCTGCGCGCAGCAAGGCCAGGCCTTGATGGTGGCGGTGTTGATCCGCTCCGGCGCATCGCGCTCGCCGTCCAGTACCGAAACCGCTCCATCGCCCGCCAGCAGGGCGTACATGCCGCGCTTGCCGGTAAAGAAAGCCCGTGCGCCCGGCAGCCCCGCCCGGGCGGCATAGGCCGCCGTCAGGCCGTTGCGCACTGCCATGGCGGGGTGCAGCGATTTGGATTCGTGCGCATCGTCGTCGACCAACTGCCACAGGCCCGCGGCCTGGGTGGCGGCGATGCCCAGCGCGTGATGCATGCGGTCGGCCGGCAGGCCCAGGGCCACCGCCGCCGCCGCGGCCGCGCCCAGCGCGCCGGCGGTGGCGGTGGCGTGGAAGTTTGCCGCGTGCCGCGTTCCCAGCGCTTCGCCGACCCGCAGCGCCACCTCGTATCCCGCGATGATGGCGTCGGCCGCCTGCCGCTGCGTGAGGCCTTGCTGGGCGGCCAGCGCCAACACCGGCGATACCGCCACGATGCCGGGATGCAGCATCGCCGCGCGATGGGCATCGTCGATTTCCCGCAAATGCGCGATGCCCGCATTGGCGAATGCCGCCGCCATGGCGCCCAGGCGCTCGCCGCCAAAGGCCGGCGCGTCGCCCGGGCCGGGATGGCATAACGCGGCCAGTTGCCGCAATCGCGCCGCCGCCTCCAGCGGCATGCCGGACCAGCCCGCCGTGAACCAGTCCAGCAGGGCCTGCGCGAGGCGCTGCCGCGTCGCCGACGCGATGGGGCGCGTCTGCAGGGATACGACGTGCTCGACCAGGGTTTCTTCCGGCAGGGGATGCATGGGACCTCTATTTCGATCAATGAAATAAAATTCATTGTACGAAATAGCGGTGCGGCGCGTCCATCCCGCCGGCGCGCGCGTCGCCGGCGGCGGGGCCCGGCTTCAGTCGGGAACCTGGATGCGCGTCAGCGGCACGTGCTGCTGGCAGCCATAGACGTCGCGGTCCAGCACGTCGCCCGAACTGACCGGGCGCCTGATCGTGATCTTGAATGCGCGCGCGGCATCGAAGGGCGTGCACACCAGGACTTGCGCCGGTGCGATGGAAAAGGCGCGGGCGACGTTTTCGGTGCTGATCACGCCGCTGCGCTTGACGTGCAGGTAGGGGGCGTCCTGGTCGAACATGATGTCGAAGGTCAATTCGAAGGGGCCGGAATTCTTGCTGCGGATGACCTTGGCATAGGCCGTCATGGGTTGGGTCCGGGTCTCCATGGCCTTAGTTCCTGATGGTCTCGTAGTGGATGGGAAAGCACTCGCACGCGTCGGCGACGGGCATGAGGTGGTAGACCGAAAAGCGGTAGGCGGGCCCCACCGGAATGCCGAAAGGGGAAAACGGATAAGCCATATTGCCGGCCGTGGTCAGGATGCCGGGATAGTGGGCGTGCTGCAGTACGCCGCGGGTGAACATCGCGACCGCGGTCGCCGTGTCCTGGTCCGGCGCCACCGCGTCGATGACCAGGCCGACTTCCTTGGCCGGCGGCTCCCGCTCGGGCTCCAGCTCGCCCATTACGCCGTCCTTGCCGTAGGCGCGGAAGAACAGGCTGATGCCGTTTTCCCGCAGGCCGAAGCGTTCTTCTGCCCGTTCGCGGGCATGCTTCAGCACGCCGTCCAGCTCGCGGATCATGACCGCGTCGCGGATGCCGACCACGACGATGCTGCGATAGCCCAGCTGTTCCGCGGCCTCCAGCTTGACGCGGTATTGCGCGTCCTTGACGTAAGCGCTGCCGCGCACGCGCACCGTGCGATCGTCGGTCTGTTCGAAGCTGGCATGCGTCAGGTCGTTCAGGCCGCCCGGGCCCGCCTGCAGGAAGGGATCGCTGCGTTCGTACAGCGAATGTCCCGCCACCGATACCGTGGTGCAGCGGCTGCCGGGATTGCCGGGCTCGACCTCGAAGTGGTCCTGGCGCACACGCCCGATCATCGGTTCGCCCAGATCGTAGGGCACCGCCGACAGGCCGGCGCATTCCAGGATCTTGCCGCAATGCAGGGAAAGGCCGGGGTCGAAACCCCGCAGCACGGGCAGGGCGGCGAAGATGGCGTCGTCGCAGGCGCGGCCGGCGATGATGACCTCGGCGCCCGCTTGCAGCGCCTGCATGAAAGGCTCCATGCCCATCTGCGCGACGATGGGGCCGGCGGCGTCCACCGCCTGGGCCGTCAGGATGCCTTCCGGCCCCATCGGTTCGATGGGGCCGGCTTCGATCTTGCGTTTCAGGTGGGACTTGTCGATTTCCGCGCCGATCACCGCGAGCTTGAACGACAGCTTGTGTTCGGCCGCGACCTTGTGCACCAATCCGATCATCAGTTGCAAGGTCCGGTTCGACCCGTTGGTGATGGCCGATCCGATCAGCAGCGGAATCTTCGCCGCGCGTGCCGCCAGCAGCATCACGGCCAGGTCGCGGCGGTAGGCGGACAGCGGCAGGAAGGGCTGGTCCGCGCCGTGATAGTAGGGGCCCATGTCGGTGGACCCCGCGTCCTGGCCGATGAAGTCGGGATTTGCCTGCATGGCGCGTTTGAAGGAGGCCAGGTTGTAGCCGCTTCCCATGGAGCCGGAAGGCGCCACGCCCGTGATCTGTTTCATCGAAGTTCCTGCGTTGAACAAAGTTGCCATCGAAAAATGGGGGGCCGCCGAGGCGCCGACGGAAAGGACCTTATCGGAGTCGTGTCGTCCGCGCGCCGCCCCGCGGCGATCGCGCGCCGCGTTATTTGCCGGCCAGGTTGACCGACTTGGCCAGCGCGTCCCACCGTGCGGCGTCCGCGCGCATCATGTCCTGGAATGCCTGGATGGAACCGCCCCGGACTTCCATGTTGTTGTCGGCCATCAGCTTCTGGAAATCGGCTTGCCGCAACAGGCCGCCCACGACATCCGAAAGCCGGTCGATGCGGTCTGGCGGCGTGCCCTTCGGCGCCATCAGGCCGATCCAGACCGACGCTTCGACACCGGGGTAGCCGAGTTCGGCGAAGGTGGGGACCCCGGGCAGGGCCGCCAGCCGGCGCGGCGACGCGACGGCCAGGGGGCGGACCAGGCCCGCGGCCGTCAGCGCCTTGGCCGAACCGACGAACGTGAACAACAACGGCACCTGGCCGCCGGCCAGGTCCTGCAGCGCCGGCGCGGCGCCCCGGTAGGGTACGTGGTTGAACTTCGTGCCCATTTTCTGTGCCAGCAGTTCCAGCGCCAGGTGCGAAATGCTGCCGTTGCCGCTGGAGGCGAATTGAATGCTTTCGTGCCCGGAGTGCGCGGCCGCGGCGACATCGGCAAACGTCTTGTAGGGAGATTTGGCGCTGGCGTACAGGACGGCGGTCTGGTCCACCAGGTGGGCCACGGGCAGCAGGTCGCGCGCGGGGTCGTAGGGCATGTCCTTGTACATCAGGGGCGCGATCGTCACTTGCCCGTTGCTGGCCAATAGCAGCGTGTAGCCGTCGGGCGCGGATTTCACGACCTTGCCCGCGCCGATCAGGCCGCCGGCGCCGCCGGCATTCTCCAGGATCATGGGCTGGCCGGTGGCCTTCTCGAACATCTGCGCGATCGGCCGTCCGACCGTATCGAGCGAACCGCCGGCCGGATAGGGCACGACGACGGTAACGGGCCGGTCCGGATAGGGCGCGGCGCGCGCCGTCATCGGTAGCGACAACAGTGCGGCCGCCAGCCAGCGGCCCAGGCAAGGCAATGCGAGCTTCATGTTCAACCCCTTGTACGGTCGGACGGCCGGCTGGCCTTCCCGCCGCCTATGCCGGCGGCTTCGGGGAAATTCTAGGCAGCGGCTGGGCGCATGTCGTATTCCGATATGGAAAATTTCCATAACGCCGTGTTATTTGCCGCGCCGGCATTGGCTTTGCGGGGAGGTATTACGCCGCGGGCGCCAGCAGCGGGTGGCGCAGGGACTGCAGTTCGTCGACGAATGCCTGCGACGTGGCCGACAGCGGTTCATGGCGGGCGTAGCCCACGCGGATCTGCAGGTCGATGGTCGGGGTGATCTCCCGCATCCGCAGGCCTGGCCAGGCGCCGCCCAGCTGCGCCTGTTCATCCACCAGCGCGATGCCCATGCCTTGTTGCACCATGGCGCAGGCCACATGGGTCTGCTTGACTTCGGCGACCCAGCGCGGGGCCAGATGCGCGCCGTCATACAGCCGTCCGATGGCATGGGCCAGCGGCGTTTCCGGGCTGTAGCCGATGACGCGTTCGTGGCGCAGGTCCGTGATGCGCAGCCGCTTGCGCTCGGCCAGGCGATGCCCGCCCGGCAACACCGCCACCACGCGGTTGCGGAACAGCTTATGTGTCTGGATGCGGGGATGCTGCAAGGGAACGATGGCCACCGCGACATCCACGGTCTGCGTCAGGACGGCGTCCGCGAGCGGCTTGGCGAGCATGCCTTCGACCACGACCTTGGCATCCGGATGGCGCTGGGCGAATGAGGCGATCGCCATGGGCAGCAGGCCGTAGGCCAGGCTGGGGCTGCAGGCGATGCGCAGCACGCCGCCGGCCTGGTTGGCCATGTCGCCGGCAAGCCCGTTGATGCGTTGCACGCCTTGGTACAGCGCTTCCACTTCGGTGAACAGCTTATGGGCTTCGGCCGTGGGATGCAGGCGGCCGCGCAGTCGCTGGAACAGCGGGAAACCCAGCCGCTGTTCCGTATAGGCGATGAGCCGGCTGACCGCCGGCTGGGAGACGTGCAGGAGCTGGGCGGCTCCGCTGACCGAGCCGGCCATCATGACCGCACGGAAAACTTCGATCTGGCGCAGATTCATGCGGCCAGTTCAGCATGGCCGCGCCCGCGTGGCAATCGTGTGTATCCCTGCGTCGGCCGTGGCCTTACACGTAGCAGGGGCCTTCGATCAGGGGATGCGCGGCAAGGAAGGCCGCATCGATGCGCAGGCCGATGCCCACGCCGTCATGCGGCTGCACGCAGCCGTCCTTGTCCAGCGTATAGGGAAGCCGGTCCATCATATCGTCGCGGAAGGGATTCAGCGCGGTGACGTCCGCCTCGAAGTAGCCCGGGTTATCCACGGCGCACAAATAGTGGATGGACGTCGCCATGTTGATCGCCGTGGCCGACGTGTGCGGGTTCACCGACAGCTTGCGCGCCGCCGCCATCGCCGCCACCCGCATGGCTTCGGTGACCCCGCCCACCTTGGACAGATCCGGCTGCACATACCCGACGCTGCCGGATTCCAGCAGCGGTCCGAATTCGTAGCGGGTGTAGTGGTTTTCGCCGGCCGCCAGCGGCACGCGGCCCAGTCGCGCCGCGGTGGAGTAGGCATGGTGATCGTGGGCGGGGAAGGGTTCTTCCAGCCATACCACCTGGCACTCCTCGTAGGCGGGCATGACGCGCCGCACATCCTCGATGCGGTAGTTCGTGTTGGCGTCGACCAGGATGTCGATGTCCTCGCCCACCGCCGTGCGCACGGCCCGCACGCGCGCGACGTCGCGCGCCGGCGTATCGCCCACGCGCAGCTTCAGCGCGCGGTAGCCGTGTTCGACCAGCCCCAGCGCTTCCTGCGCAAGGCTTTCCGGGGCCTGCCAGCCCAGCGCGATACCGCCCGCATAGGCCTTCACCGGCCTGGCCGCGCCGCCCAGCAGGCGATACAGCGGCCAGCCGGTAAGCTGGCAGCGGATGTCCCATAGCGCCAGGTCCACGCCGCTCAAGGCCAGCGCGGCCGCGGCGCCCATGCCATGGCTGGCGAACTGCATCTTCAGGACCCGCGCGGTCACCCCGCTGACGTCGCGCGGGTCCATGCCCAGGACCAGTTCGCGCACCGTGGTGTCGATCAGCCTGGCGATGGCGCCCGGGCAGCGCCCGTGATGCGCTTCCCCCCAGCCCGTCACGCCTTCATCGGTGTCGACGCGCACCAGCACGGCATCGCGCTTGACGCTGCGGCCGATGCCCAGGCGCACGGATTTGTTCTCCGGTACGGGAAAGGAAATCGGTACCGCTTTCAGATCGGTGATTCGCATGGTGTCTCCTCTCTTTTCTTGAATCGCACCGCCGCCGTCGCGGCGTTCGCGCCGCGCGGGACGGCCTCAGTCGGCGTTTATCTCATTCCGGTTCACCCAATTCACCGGCGGCTCGCCGTCCAGGATGCGCAGCATTTCGTCCACCGCGCCGCGGCTCATGCGCCGCATGCTGGCGGCGGTGCTGCCGGCCAGGTGCGGCGTCAGCAGCAGGCCGGGATGCCGGAACACCTGGGCATCGGCGGGCAGGGGCTGGACATCGTGAACGTCCAGCGCCGCGCCGCCCAGGCGGCCCGCGCCGATGGCCGCGAGCAGCGCGGCGGCATCCACGACGGGCCCACGCGCCACATTGATCAGCAAGGCATCGGGCTTGGCCAGCGCCAGGGCATGCGCGTCGATCAGCCCGCGCGTTTGCTCGTTCAGCGGGCAGGCCAGCACGATTACATCGGATTCGCGCATCAGCGTGGGCTTGTCGACCGCCTGCACGCCGGCCGGCAGCGTCTGCGGGCGGCGCGTCAGGCCGAGTACCCGCATATCCAGCGCCTGGGCCAGGGCGGCCAGCCGGCCGCCGATGGCGCCCACGCCAACGATGCCGAGTGTCTGGCCGGCCAGTTCGTCGCCGCTTTCGCCAAAGGAACGCGCCGGCGCCCAGCCTTGCGCGCGCAGCATGGCGTCCACCGCCGCCAGGCGGCGCCGCAGGTGCAGCATCGCGGCCAGGCAGTACTCGACCACCGATGCCGTATTGGAGCCCGGGATGTTCGCCACCGGGATGCGGTGCCGGTTGGCTGCCTCCATGGGGATCATGTCCAGCCCCACGCCGTGGCGCACCACGCCCTTCAGCCGCGGCGCCTGTTCGAAAATATCGGCCGGCAGCGGATTGCGCACGACCAGGCCGTCGGCATCGGCCACGGCAACCTTCAAGGTTTCGGGGCGCGCGTCCGGCGGCACGCGCACCGTCGCATGGGCGGCCAGGCGGGCGTGTTCGTCGGAATGGATGGCGCTGGTCAGCACCACGATGGGTTGCGAGGGCATCAGGAATCGTCCGTTGTGATCGGGTTGCGCAGCGCGCCCAGGCCCTGGACTTCGGCGACCATCGCCGAGCCGGGCCGCAGCCATGCCGCGGGTTGGTGGGAGGCGGCCACGCCGGCCGGCGTGCCGGTTGCAATGATATCGCCCGGGTCCAGGGGCATCTGGGTAGAGGCATACGCGATCAGCTCGGCGATGCCGAACACCAGGTCGGCAGTATTGCCGGCCTGGCGCAGCGTGCCGTCCAGCCGCAGCGTGACCGCCAGCGCCCCGGGCTCTGCGACTTCGTCCGGCGTGGCGATCCAGGGGCCGCAGGGACAGAAAGTGGCTTGGTTTTTGCCGCGCACGAAGGCTTTGTCGGCGCGCACCATGTCGCTCGCGCTGACGTCGTTCAGCGTCATGTAGCCGGCGATGTGGGCCGGCGCTTGCGCCGCGTCGATGCGCAGGGCGGTGCGGCCGATCACCACCGCCAGTTCCGCCTCGTAGGTGACATTGCCGACGTCGGCCGCCACGCGCACGGGCTGGTCCGGCCCGATGACGGTGCGGCCGGACTTGATGAAAATCACCGGCGTGGCGGGTGGCGCCATGTCGCGCTCCCGCAAGGCGTCGCGATAATTGAATGCCGCGCCGACGATCTTGCCGGGCCTGGGCAAGGGCGCCGCCAGCCGCGCGTCGGCCAGCGGAATTCGGGCGTCGGCGGCAAACCGGCAGTCGCGCAGCCGCGCCGCCAGGCGGTCCAGGCCCATGTCGATCCAGGACAACATGTCGGGCGGCAGCGCGGCCGCCCATGGATCGTTGCCGGGCAGCGTGACATCGACCACGCAGGCGGCGCCGGAACCGTCCTGGTCGATGAAACCAGGCACCGCGTGGCCGTCGGCGCGGTAGAAGGAAACGAATCGCATGGCGGCCTCAGGCGACGCGGTAGCGATCGAGCACGTCGCGCTTGATCTCGATGCCCAGCCCCGCCCCGGTGGGGATTTGCACGACACCGCGCCGCTGCTCGATGGGCTCGACGGTCAGCAGGTCGCGGAAGGGGTTTTCGCATTGCTCGAATTCGAGCAGTGGCGGCATGGGCCGGAAGCTGGGCGGCTGGTCGGGCAGGGCGGCCAGGAAATGCAGCGTGGCGGCCAGGCCGATCGCCGAACCCCAGGCATGCGGCACGCACTCCACGCCATGCGAGATGGCCAGCGCCGCGATCTTGCGGCATTCGCTGATCCCGCCGGCCGCGCACACGTCGGGCTGCACGATGTCCATGGCCTTGCGCGCGACGATGTCGCGAAAACCCCAGCGCGTGAATTCGTTTTCGCCGCCGGCCACGGCGATGTCCAGCGCGCGCGTGACCTCGACGTATCCGTCCAGGTCTTCGGGCGAAATCGGCTCTTCGAACCACTCGATGTTCAGGCGTTCGAGCTCGCGGCCCAGGCGGATGGCGGCAGGCACGGTGAAGCAATGGTTCGCGTCCACCATCAGGCGGACATCGTCGCCCACCGCTTCGCGCACCGCCGCCACCCGCTGGATATCCAGCTTGGGCGATCCCAGGCCGATCTTCATCTTGATCGCCTGGAAACCCTGATCCACGTATTCCCTGGCCTCTTCCACGGCTTCTTCGATCAGGCGATCCATATCGATGAAGTACAGGCCCGTGGCGTACGACTGGACCTCGGTGCGGTACGCGCCGCCGATCAGCTTGTGCACGGGCTTGCCGCACACCTTGCCGATGATGTCCCACAGCGCGATATCGATGCCGCTCAGCGCCGATATCGCCATGCCCGTATTGCCGTAGTCCTTGATGCGGTTGTAGAGGTCTTCCCAGATGACCTCCACGTCGAAGGCATCGCGCCCGACGATGCGCGGGCCGTACTGCGATTCGATATAGGCGCGCGCCACCTGCGCCGGTCCGTAGCACTCGCCCCAGCCCACCACGCCGTCGGCAGTCTCGATTTCGACGATGCAGGAGCCGCGCGTTTTGTACAGCCAGCCGCGCGAAGAGGTGAAGGGCCGTTCGACGGGCGCGGCGACGACGTGGCAGGTCACTTTCTTGATTGTGCTCATTGTTTCCTCAGTGCTTGAAAACCTTGGTTGCCACGCTGTTCAGCGTCGCCTGGACATTGCGGACTTCGGTGTCCAGCGCCTGGCCTTTCATGTCGTCGACCAGGAAGCCGTTCTGCTGGGCGAAGGTCTTGAACTTCTCGCTCTGGATGGCCTGCGAGAAGATATCGATCAGGCGCTGGCGCACCTGGGGCGGGATGCCGGCGGGCGCGACGACATAGGCCATCTGCACCAGCGGGCCGTACGGATAAACGTCGTAGCCCTTTTCCTTGAACGTCGGCACATCGGGGTAGACCTGCAGTCGTTCGTTGCCGAAGACGGCGATCGGCCGCACGTAGCCCGCGTCGATCTGGCCCTTGCTTTCCGAGGGCTTGAGCACCCCGGCCTGGATCTGCTTGCCCGCCAGGTCGGCGATGACGCGCGAACCGCCGGGATAGGGCACGTTGACATAGCCCACGCCCGCCGCGCGCGCGGTCATCTCGGCGAAGATGTGGTTCAGGTTGTTGGTGCCCGGCGTGCCGATGGATACCTTGCCCGGGTTCTGCTTCATGTGGGCCAGGAATTCCTCCAGGTTGGCGGGTCCGTCCTTGGGCACGAGCAGGATCAGCGGGTCGGTCGATACGCGGGCGATATGGGCGAACTGTTCGTTGCGCAGCGGCGTCAGGTTCTGCGCGATCTGCGCCAGGGTCGAACTGGTGCCCATGCCGACGACGTAGCCGTCAGGTGTGGCCGCTGCCACCTTGCCCAGGCCGATCGATCCGGTGGCGCCCGGCGCGTTTTCGACGATCAGGGTGATTTTCTGTTGCTCGGCGACGATCTGCTGCAGCTCGCGCGCGGCGATGTCGTTCGAGCCGCCGGCGTTCCACGGAACGATGAACCGGATGCTGTGGTCGGGGAAGTTGTCGGGCGCGGCGTGGGCGCCGGCGATCGTGCAGGCGCACGCCAGGGCGCCTGCCAGTCGGGATAGCAAGGTCATGCGGGTCTCCTCCGTGTGGGGCGCCCGGTTGGGCGCATGGCGCGGCTCTTCGGCCACCGTCCGGGGGATACTAGCATTCGTTATAACAAATAACAATCATCCGCCTGGCCGAGGCCGCGGCCCAGGACGCATGCCCGCCAGGCGGTCCGAAGGTGCGAAAATAGGGCGGTTCAACGACCCCGAACAAAAAAGGTAGCCAGATGTCCTCTTTGAAAGGCGCCGGCGCGGCGGGCGGTACCAAGCCGCCCGCGCTGCAGCCCATAGATCGCGAAACCCTGTGGGATCGCGCCTATGCCGCCCTGCGCGACGCCCTGTTGAGCGGCCGTTACGAACCGGGGCACCGCATCCTGCTGCGCGATGTCGCGGCGGAACTGGGCATCAGCCTGACGCCGGTGCGGGATGCGGTGAATCACCTGGTCGCCGAACGCATCCTGCGCCGGGGCACGGGCGGGCAGGGCGGCGGGGCGGTCGTCCCCGAGGTCGATGCCGACCAGTTGCGGCAGTTGCTGATCATGCGGGCGGAACTGGAAAGCCGGGCCGCGTATGAAGCGGCCGCGCGTGCGACGCCGGAGGACATCGCTACGCTGCGCGGCCTGCTGGCCGATATGAAGCGGCTGATCGATGTGGAGGGGCACCAGGGCTACCTGGACGTCCATCGCCGGTTCCACTTTCACATCTACGCCTTGAGCGGCATGGACATCATCGAGGATGCCATCGAAACGCTGTGGCTGCGGTGTGGGCCCGTCCTGAACCTGGTGTTGGCGGAGTACGTGCCCTACCTGAAGCAGATGGACTACCACGCCGAAGCCGTGGAGGCCCTGGCGCGCAACGATGCCGACGGCACGGCGCGCGCCATCCGTTGCGACATCCTCGAAGCCGGCCGTTATATCCAGGCGCTGCTGCGGCGCGGACAGGCCTGAACGGCTGCCGCCGTGCCCCGGCGGCAGCGGCCGCGCGGTATCCGCCGCTGTGGCGGGATAGGCATGACGGCGGCTGCCGCGCGCCTTAGCGAGACTCGTCCAGCAGCCGCGCCGCGCGCAGCGTCGGTGCGGCGCCGGCGCGGTGATACCCCACCACGCTATTCACGCTGGCATGTCCGGTCATCGCCATGACCTCGGCCAAGGGCACGCCCTGGCGTCCCGCCTCGGTCACGAAACCCGCGCGCAGGCTGTGGGCGGCATAGCGTTCGTCCAGACCGGCCAGCTGGCAGCGCTGCTTTACGATGCGGCGCACCGCTTCCCCGCTGAGTTCTTCCGCGCCCACCACGCCGCCACGGCGCACACGGCGGAACAACGGGCCGCCGGCGATACCGGCGGCGCGCAGCCAGGCGTCCAGGGCCTGCGCCGCCCGCCCGACCACGGGCTTGTACATGTCCGCGTGTTCGGCGCCGTCCTGGTGGGTCTTGGACTGGCGCAGGATATAGACGTAGCCTTCCGGCGCCGGCTGCAGGTCGTCGACGCGCGCGGCGATGACTTCGGACCGCCGCCGGCCGCCGCTGGCCCAGGCAAACAGCAACAGCGCGCGGTCGCGCAAACCGATCAGGGAGTCGTCGCAGGTGGCCAGCAGTTGTTCCAGCGGCTCCCGCGTCAGGGCCGGCTGCTTTGCGGCTCGCACGCCGCGCCTGGCATAAGCCGCGCGCGTGCGTGCCATCAGCGTCTGGACGGCGCGGCTGCGGCAGGGGTTGGGCAGGTCCCGCGTTCGATGCGCTTCGGACAGCACCGCCAGGCGGTGTTGTACCGTGGACAAGGCCAGCGGGCCGGGGCGCGCCTTGACGCCCAGGGCAACCAGCGCCGCATCGGCGTCCGCCGGCAGGCCATGGGCGAGACCGGTCCCGCTGGTGTGCTGCAGGTGATCCGTGATGAACAGAATGACCGAGCGTACCGGGACCGGCAGCGAAAGCGGCGTATCCAGCCGTTGCTCGTGCCAGGCGGCCAGGTAGCGCACCGCGGCGCGATAGGACGCCACGGTGTGCGGCGACGCGCCTTCGCCGAGCAGCGCGCGCGCCGCCTGGGCGCTCGCGCACGGCGCGTCCCAATCGAAATCCGGGCAGTGCGCATCCGCGAGCGCGATGCCTGGATCGGCATCCGCGCCCGCGGCTCCCCGTGCGGGCGTGTCGGTCTTCGGGATGGCCAACTCCCGTTGTCGGGCCCGTCTGGCTTGCATGCGCTGGACTACGTATCGGTGGACTGGCCGATATGTTACTGCCCCGTCAGGCAGGATTGAGCGCGGCGGCAAGCTTGCCGCCGTCCAGCCGCCGCCATACCAGCGCGGACAACCAGGTGATCAGGCCCACGCAGACGAAGGACCAGGCAAAGGCCGGCGCCAGGTGCCGCTCGGGTCCCGCGAGCAGCGTGACCAGGGCGCCGCCCACCGTGACTCCCAATCCCATTGCCACCATCTGGAACATGGAGAAAAGGCTGTTGCCCGCACCCGCCTGTTGCGGGCTCAGCGACGTCAGCGTGACGCTGTTCATGGCCGAGTACTGCATGGAGTTGCCCAGTCCGAAGGCGGCCAGTTGCACGATCTGCAGCCAAAGCGGCCAGTCGCGCGAGAACAGGGCAAAGGAAATGATCCAAAAGCCGACGAACAGCGTATTGGCGATAAGAAAGCGGGAATAGCCATAGCGCTTGATCATGGGCGATACCCACGATTTGGATACCGCCCCGGCGGCGGCGACGGGGACCAGCATCAGTCCGGAATGCAAGGGCGTGTACCCCATGCCCAGCTGCATCATCAGCGGCAGCAGAAACGGCACCGCTGCCGCACCGATCCGGCAGACCAGGTTGCCGGCGATGCCGACGGTGTAGTTCGTCTCGCGGAACAGGTTCAGCGGGAAGAGCGGATTGCTGCGGCGACGCGCGTGCAGGCCATAGCCCAGGGCAGCCAGCGCGCTCAGCGCCAGCAGGCCGGCGGCCCAGGCGCCCACGTGCGTGTCCGCGGGAACGTCCAGCGCCGTGGAGAACGCCACCAGCCATGTTGCCAGGAGCAGGCAGCCGACGAAGTCGAACGGCGGCGTGTCGTCGCGCGCCTGCGCCGGCATATGGCGGCGGACAGCCCACATGCCGACCAGGCCGACGGGCACGTTGATCAGGAAAATCCAGTGCCAGCTCAAGGTTTCGACGAAGACGCCGCCCAGCACCGGGCCGAAGATGGGCCCGATCTGCCCGCCGATGGCGATGAACGCCAGGGCCGAGATGAATGCCGAGGGCGGTACCGTGCGCAGCACCGTCAGCCTTCCGACGGGCAGCAGCATCGACGCCCCGGCGCCTTGCACCACGCGCGCCATGACCAGCTGGGTGGGCGTGCCGGAACAGGCGCAGAGAAAAGATCCCAGCACGAACGCCAGGATCGCGGTGAAGTAAACCTTGCGGCTGCCATAGCGATCGGCCAGCCAGCCGGAAGCCGGCATGATCATCGCCATGGTGATCATGTACGCCACGACCACGGGCTTCAAGGTCAGCGGCGGGACGCCCAGATCCCGCGCGATGGCGGGCAATGCCGTGTTGACGATGGTGGTGTCCAGCGTCTGCATGAAAAAGCCGGCGGCGACGATCCATAGTAAGGGGGCATGGGTATTGGATCGCGGCATTGCGTCTCTGGGCTGGGAAAGGAGCAGGGGGAGGACCGCGCTTCGCGGGCAGTCCGCCGGTGCTCATGCATGGAAGGCAGAGGAGCAGCCTCAATCTTAATATCCGCTCCTGAACGCAGCCTGTGTGCCCCTGGCCGCCAGCCCGGCGGGGCACCGAGGATCGGCCGGTGCGCTACTGTTTGTCCAGCCCCATCTTGCGCACCAGCGCGCCGTAGCGCCCGTACTCCGCCTTGACGAAATCCGCGAACGCGGCGCCGTCCTTGTAGACGAGCGGCGTGTCCAGCCTGGCGGCGGCGTCCTGGTAGGCCTGGGTATGGACGGCGCGATCGCAGGCGGCTTCCAGCTTGGCGCGCACGGCGGCGGGCACCCCGCGCGGCGCGATCAGCCCACCCCAGACCGTGGACGTAATGGGATAGCCGAGTTCCGTCGCGGTCGGCACATCCGGATAGGCAGGCAGGCGCCGGTCGTCGAACACCGCCAGCGGACGCAGCTTGTACTGGCGCGAAACGGTAGGCGTTTCATTGAAGACGTCGATCTGTCCGCCCATCAGGCCGGTGACCATGTCGCCGGAGCTCTTGTACGGAACGTGCAGGGCGCTGGCGCCGGCCAGGTCCATCAGGCCCTGCATCGACAGGTGCAGGACGGTACCCGTGCCCGAGGACCCGTAGTTCAGCGTGCCGGGCTTGCGCCGCGCGGCTTCCACCACATCGCGCACGCTGTGCCAGGGCGACGACTGGGGCACCATCATCATCAGCGGCACGGCATAGGTGCCGCAGATATGGTCGAAGCTGTCCGGCGTATAGCCGGTCTTGCGGATGGCGGGTTGGATGGCCTCCGGTCCCACCACGCTCAGGCCGATGGTGTAGCCGTCGCGCGGGGCCCGGGCCAGTTCCGACATGCCGATGGCCCCGCCCGCCCCGGCGCGGTTTTCGATGACGACCGCCTTGCCCAGTGTGTCGGTCAAGGCCTTTTGCAGGATGCGGGCCATGATGTCCGACGTGCCGCCCGGGCCGAAGGGCACGATCAGGGTAACGGGGCGCGCGGGGAAATCGTCCTGCGCGCGCGCCGCCGGTGTCGCAAGGCCGGCGAGCGCCAGCAGCGCGAAAGCGATGTGGGCGACGCGGGATGCGCGCGGCGGGCGGCGTAATGGGACGGGAAATGGCATGGCGTTGTCTCCGTGGGTGTTGTTGGTTTCCGGCCGCGGCCGGGCGCTGCGATGGCGGATGGGCGCGCCGCGCGGACGGCGCGCGTGCTCAATACACGGTGCTGTCGAAGTGGCGGGCGAGATTCGGGCGTATGGCCTGGACGAAGGCGGTGGCCTGCCGCATCATCATTCCCATGTCCGAGGCCACCGCCACGAAGCGATAGCCCAGTTCGAGGAAACGCCCCACCACTTCGGGCGTCGGGCCGACGATGCCGCAGGGAATGCCCACGGCCTGGCTGCGGCGGGCGACATCCGCGATAACCGCGGCGACCTCCGGATGCGTGATGTTGCCGATGTGGCCCATATTGGCCGACAGATCGCCGGGGCCCAAGAACAGTGCGTCCACGCCGGGAACGGCGGCGATGGCTTCCAGGTTTTCGATCGCCCGCAGCGTTTCCAGCTGGATAACGGTGAACACGGAGTCGTTGGCCCGCGCGCCGTAGTCCGGCGTCGTGCCGTAGCCGCTGGCGCGATGCACGGCGGCGAAGCCGCGTATTCCCTGCGGCGGATATTTCGAATGGGCGACCGCGAGTGCCGCCTGCTCGGGGGTATCGATGAAGGGAAACATCAGCGTGCCGGCGCCCATGTCCAGCGCCCGCTTCACGCGCACCGGGTCGTTGGCCGGCAGCCGGACGATGGGGCAGGCCGGCGTGCCGGCGATCGCCTGCAGGGTATACAGCGCCAGCGCATCGTCCACGGGCACGTGTTCCAGGTCCAGCAGGAGCCAGTCGAAACCGGCCCGGCCCATGGCCTCTGCCGTACTGGTGGCGCCGGACATCAGCCAGGTGCCGAGCGGAACTCCCGGTTGGGCGAGCCGCTGGCGGAAAGGGTTGAGAAGCAGGTCGGACGTGGTGGCCATGGATGCAGTCCTGATGGATAGCCGGGGTGGCGTGGATGGGATCGCGAGCGATGCCGAACGGCGCGCGCGGTAAAGCGGGTTGCCGGTGCGTGCGGTCGCGGTACGGGGATTGGCGTTCAGTAGATCGGGGGTTCGGGGGTCGGCGCGCTGCCTTGCAGGAACGCGAAGTCGCAGCCTTCGTGGGCCTGGGTGACCTGCTCCTGGTAAAGCCTGGCGTAGCCGCGGGCGTAGCCGCGTTCCGGCGGCCGCCACGTGGCGCGCCGGGCCTGGAGCTCTTCCGGGGATACGTCCATGTCCAGCCGTCGCGCGCCGATGTCCAGCGTGATACGGTCCCCGGAACGCAGCAGCGCGAGCGGGCCGCCCACGGCCGACTCGGGCGAGATATGCAGGACGCAGGTGCCGTAGTGGGTGCCGCTCATGCGCGAATCGGACAGGCGCAGCATGTCGCGCACGCCCTGGCGCAGCAGCTTTTTGGGGATCGGCAGGTTGCCCCATTCCGGCATGCCGGGCGCGCCGATCGGCCCGCCATTGCGCAGCACCAGCACCGTGCCGGCGTCGACGTCCAGGTCGGGATCGTCCATGGCGGCGAGCATGGCCTCGTTCGAATCGAAGACCAGCGCGCGGCCGGTATGGCGCAGCAGCGCGGGGGTCGCGGCGGAGGGCTTGATCACCGCGCCATCGGGGCACAGGTTGCCGCGCAGGACGGCCAGGGCCATGCCGGATTCCGGGCAGTCCGCCGCGCCGGGCACCACGGGGTTATCCGGATCGCGGATCACGTCGTGGTCCTGGCATTCGATGCCGGCGATGTTGTCGCCCAGGGTAAGGCCCGTGACGGTCAGGGCGTCCAGCGACAGATGGGAACGCAGCTTGTTCAGCAGGGCGGGCAGCCCCCCGGCGTAGTGGAAATCTTCCATCAAGCGATTGCCCGAGGGGAAAAGATTGGCAAGCACGGGAATCTGCCTGGCGATGGCATCCAATTCATCGAGTCCCAGCTTCAACCCGGCCCGGCCGGCCATGGCGGGCAGATGGACCGCCGCGTTGGTCGAGCCGCCCAGTGCCATATAGGCGACCGCGGCGTTGCGCAGCGACTCCCCGTTCAACAGGCGCGAGGGCCGCAGGTCTTCCCACACCATATCGACGATGCGTTGGCCGCAGGCCCATGCCATGCGCGAGTGGGCGGCATCCATGGCCGGAATGCTGCTGGCGCCGGGCAGGGACAAACCCATGGCTTCGACGATGGCCGTCATCGTGCTGGCCGTGCCCATCGTATTGCACGTGCCGGGCGTACGGGTCATCTTTGCTTCCAGCGCGATCCATTCCCGCTGCTGGATGTTGCCCGCCGCGTATTCGTCCCAGTACTTGCGCGTGTGCGTTCCGGCACCCACGGTCTGTCCTTGGTAGCGGTCGTTCAGCATGGTGCCGGCGGGACAGAAAATGACGGGCAGGTCCATGGACAGCGCACCCATGACCAGGCCCGGCGTGGTCTTGTCGCAGCCGCCCATCAGCACCGCGCCGTCCAAGGGCAGGCTGCGCAGCAATTCCTCGGCCTCGATGGCCAGGAAGTTGCGGTACATCATGGTGGTGGGCTTGACCATGACTTCGCCCAGGCTCAGCGCGGGCAGTTCCAGCGGATAGCCTCCCGCCTGCAGGACGCCGCGCTTGACGGCGGCTGCGCGCTCGCGCAGGTGGGCGTGGCAGGGCGACAGTTCGCTCCAGGTATTCAAAATGCCGATGACGGGCCGGCCCATGAACTCATCGCGGTTCAAGCCTTGCTGCTGCATGCGCTGGCGATGCGCGAAGCCGCGGATGTTGTCCGTGGCGAACCATCGCTGGCTGCGCAGGGAGTCGAGGGTCTTGCGCGTGTCGGAGCTCATGCGTTTCATTCCATTCTGATGTTGGCGCGTTTGACCAGTTCGCCCATGGCGACGTAGTCCTTGCGCAGCAGCGCGTCGAATTCGGTGGGCGTGGACGAGAGGATTTCGTAGCCCTGCGCGGTCAAATTGCGGCGGAACGCCGGGTCGGCGAGCACGGCGCCCATGTCGCGGGACAGGCGTTCGACGATCTCCGTCGGGGTGCCGCGCCGCACCAGGATGCCGTTCCAGACCACCGATGTGGCGTCGGCGATCCCCGCCTGCGCCATGGTGGGAACGCCCGGCAGCAGGGGCGACGGTTTGTCATCGGCGATGGCCAGGGCGCGCAGCTTGCCGCTGTTCACCAGGGCCACGATCGCGGGCAGATTGTGGAACATCATGGGAACGCGGCCCCCCAGCAGATCGTTCAGCGCTTCCGGGCCGCCTTTATAGGGAATATGCAGCAGGCGTATGCCGGCACGCAGCTGGAAAAGCTCCGCCGCCATATGCATGGTGTTGCCGATTCCGGCCGAGCCATATTCCAGTTTGCCGGGACGCTGCTTCGCGGCGGCGACCAGGTCGGCCACGGTGCGGTAGGGCGTCTGCGCGCCCACGACCAGCACGTTGGGCATGCGATGCGTCAGCGTGACCGGTTGCAGGTCATCCAGCGGCGAATAACCCATCGACGGATAGATGTGGGGATTGATCGCCAGCGTGCTGGTGGACCCGAGCAACAGCGTATAGCCGTCGGCAGGCAGCCGCTTTGCCGCGTATGCCGAGCCGATGTTGCCATTGGCGCCGGGGCGGTTCTCGATGATGACGGACTGGTGCAGGCGTTCGTTCAGCGCCTGGGCGAAAGGGCGGGCGAACTGGTCGGCGGCACCCCCTGCCGGATACGGAACGACAAAGGTCAGGGCTTTTTCGGGATAGCTTCCCTGCGCCAGGGCGGACCGCCCCGCGCCAAGGCACAAGGCCGCGGCGGCCGCGGCGGTGAGTTCGCGACGATTCATGCGGTGTCTCCTGTCTTTTTTATTCCTTGCCGACGGGATCCGCCCCGACGGCGGGCCGGAAGGTACCGGTACCATACGATGCGTAAGGTACCGGTACCATTCCGGTTCGAAGTCTATAATGCGGCCCTCACGCCGTCAAACCCGACGGCATTCAAGCGGGGGACGCGTTGGCTCGCAGCAAGGCATCTGCGCAGGATACGGAGCAGGACAAAGACCCGGCCGCGCACGCCGGCCGGCGGAAGATCGCCCCCTATACCATTCATGACGTCGCGGCGATCGCGGGCGTCGCTTCGATTACCGTCTCGCGCTTTTTCAATACGCCGGAAAAAGTATCGCCGGCCCGGCGCGCGCGCATCGAGGCCGCCATCGCGCAAACGGGATTCGTGCCCAGCCAGGTCGCCATGGGCCTGGCGTCGGCGCGTTCCAAGGTCGTCTGCGCGGTGATCCCGAGCATCGCGAACTCGGTGTTTTCGGAGACCGTGCAGGGGATGTCGGACGTGCTGCGTTCGTCCGGCTACCAGCTGCTGCTGGCCAGCAGCAACTATTCGACGGTCGAGGAAGAAGGCGCGGTGTGTGCCTTCGCGGGTTGGCGGCCGGCGGGGATGATACTGACCGGCCCGGCCCATACCGACCGCGTGGATGCCATCCTGCGCGCCGCCGCCTTTCCCGTCGTAGAGACCTGGGATGTCAGGCCCAACCGGCCTTTCCACCAGGTCGGCTTTTCGCATGACCAGGTAGGGTATGACCAAGCCATGCACCTGGTCGAGCAGGGCGCCCGGCGCATCCGGTTCGTCAGGACGGGCATGCCGGAGGACTTCCGCGCGCAGCAGCGCGCGCTGGGATATTCGCGCGCCATGGCCGGGCGCGGGCTGGCGGGCGACGTGGAAACGCCGGAAGAAACCGATCCCTTCGAAGCCGGCGCACAGGCGATGGCGCGTTTCGCGCGCGCCGGCAGGCGCACCCGTCCGCAGGCCATCATCTTCGCCAATGACAACATGGCCGCCGGCGCCATCCTGGCGGCGCCGGAATGCGGCCTGGTATTGCCCAGGGACTGCGCGATCGTGGGCTTCGGCGACTTTCCCATCGCGAAACGGCTTACCCCCGCGTTGACCACCGTGCATCCGGGCCGCTACGAGATCGGCAGCACGGCGGCTCGGCTGGTTCTGAAATTGATCCAGCGCGAAGCGGACGCGGGGGCCTTGGCCAAGCCGCAGTCGCATCATGTCGCCACGCAATTCCTGGTGCGCGCCAGTTCCCGCGTGACGGGCCGTACGCCGAAGTCGAGCGCATAGGCCCTAGAGCAGCCGCTCGGCCCGGAACGGCGTCGGATCGATGAAAGGCCGCGCCCCCTCGATCATGTCGGCGATCAGCCTTCCGGTCACCGGTCCCAGGGTGAAGCCATGGTGCGCGTGTCCGAACGCGAACCACAATCCAGCGTGCCGGGGCGCCGGTCCGATGACGGGCATCATGTCCGGTGTGCAGGGCCGGCATCCCATCCACGGTGCGGCGTCCACACGCGGCCCCAGCGGAAACAGCCCGCGCGCGACAGGCTCGACGGCCGCCAGTTGATGGGGGGAGGGCGGTGCGTCGCGGCCGGCGAACTCCGCGCCCGTGGTCAGGCGGATTCCGCGCGCCATCGGCGCCAGCAGGAAACCGTTGTCGGCGTCCAGGACGGGATGGCCCAGCCGCGCGTCGCCATCGGCGGCGTAATGCATGTGGTAGCCGCGCTTGACGGCCAGCGGAAGGCGGTAGCCCAGCCGGCGGGTCACCACGTCCGCCCACGGTCCCAGGGCCACGACCGCCTGCGGGGCGTGCACGGCGCCCCGATCGGTACGCACCTGCCATTCGCCTTGCAGCGTGGCCGCGTCGCCGGTCAGGATACGGCCGCCCAGCGACTCGAAGTGCCGCGCGTAGGCGGCCACCAGCGCATGGGGATCGGAAACCGACTGGGCGTCGGTATAGCGCAGGCCGCCCGCCAGCGAGGGGCTCAACGCGGGCTCCAGCCGGCGCAGCGCCTGGGCATCCAGCGCTTCGAAGCCGACACCGAATTCGCCACGCCAGCGTTCGGCCACGCGGATTTCCGCATCGCGCGCGGCGGCGCGGCGGAACACCTTGATCCAGCCCGTGGGCCGGATCAGTTCCCGCGCGCCGGCCGCGTCCGCCAGGCTATGGTGCTCCGCCAGGCAATGTTCGATCAGCGCGGCGTATCGCGCCGCGATGGCCGCGTGGCGCGCCGGATGCGAATGATGCCAGTACCGGTACAGAAAGGGCATCGACCTGACGAGGGTGGCCGCGCGATAGCGCACATCCGGGGCGCGATTGCCGGCGTACCGGATCAGGGCGCCGAGATCGCGCGGAAATGCATAGGGATAGACGCCTTCGCACTGGATCAGGCCGCCGTTGCCGAACGATGTTTCGGTACCCGGCGGCTTGCGATCGATCAGGGCGACCGACTTGCCGCGCATCTGCAAATGCGCGGCGGCGCAGACGCCGACGATACCCGCGCCCAGGACCAGTACGTCGAACTTCATCGCGCTATACCGCCGACACGCTGTTGGCGGACCGCGCGCCGTCGATCAGCGGCGGCGTCGTCACGATGGATCGCAGCTCGGGACGCGCGGGCTTCAGGGCGGAGACATCGGGCACGGGGCGGCGCAAGGCCTCGATGGCGGCGAATGCCTGCTCCATGGCCTGCGCCGCGGCCAGCAGCGCATGATCGCCGCGGAAGCGCCCGACCGCCTGCAGGCCGAAGGGCATGCCGCGATGGTCGCGCCCGCAAGGCAGGGCGATGGCCGGATGCGTGGTCAACGTGACCACGTAGGTCAGCGCCAGCCAGCGGTAATAATTTTCCTGGCGTTCGCCGTTGATGGTTTCCGCGTACAGCTCGGTCCACGGAAAAGGCGAGACCGGCGTGGTGGGCGACAGTACCAGATCGTAGTCCTGGTACACGTCCTGGAAGCGCTTGATCAGGCGCGTTTGTTCGGCCTGGGCCCAGGCGCTGTCCTTCAGGCTCATGGCCGCACCCAGTTCGTAGTTGGCGCGGGTGTTCGGTCCCAGGCTGTCCGGATCTTTATCGTAGGCCTCGCCCATGCCGGCGACGAAGGCCTCGGCGCGCAGGACATCGAAGCAGCGGTGCGCGTCGCCGAGCGCCATGTCGACGGGATCGCAGGCGGCGAAAAGATGCCGCATGGCGGCGATTTTTTCGCGGAAGACCGCGCGGATGCCGTCGTCGACCGCGCACACGCCGAAGTCTTCCGTATAGGCCACGCGCAGCGTGCCGAGATCCGCCACGCCGGGCCGCAGGAAAGACAGCGGATCCAGCGGATAGCTGAGCGGATCGCCGGCATGCATGCCGGCGCTGGCGGCCAGTTGCAGGCAGGCATCGGCCACGGTACGGCCCATGGGGCCGACCACCGAGATCGGCGTCCAGCCCAGGGGCTTGCGTACGCTGGGCACGACGCCCGGCGAAGGCCGCAAGCCGACCACGCCGCATTTGGCGGCGGGGATGCGCAGCGAACCGCCGGTGTCGGAGCCCGTGCAGACCGGCAACATGTCGCAGGCCAGCGCGGCCGCGGAGCCGCCCGACGAACCGCCGGCATTCAGGTTGGGATCGAAGGGGTTGCCGGTCGCGCCCCAAACCGTATTGCGCGAATTGGCGCCGGCGCCCATCTCCGGCACATTGGTCTTCGCCGTCACGATGGCGCCGGCGCGCCGCAGGCGGCCCACCAGTTCCACGTCCTGCTCCGGCACATGGCCGCGGTAAATGGCCGAACCGTAGGTGGTCAGCAGTCCGGCGGTGGCTTCCAGGTCCTTTACACCCAGCGGCAGGCCGTGCAGCAGGCCCAGCGGCTCGCCCTGCATGACGGCACGCTCGGCCTCGCGTGCCGCGGCGCGCGCCTGTTCGTAGGCGGTCGCGGTGATGGCGTTGACGTAGGGGTTGACCGCATCGATGCGGTCGATGCAGGCCTGCAGCAGTTCGACGGGCGATACCTGGCGCGCACCGATCAGGCGGCGCAACTCCACGGCCGATAGCGCGACGAGGGAGGAAGTGGACGTCATGGAAGGTTCCGGATCGGGTTCGTCAGTCTGCCTTGATGTTCGCGCGCTCGGCGATTTCGCGCATCTGCGGCAGTTCTTTCAGGATCAGGGCCTCGCCCTGTTGTCCGTTCTCGAACTCGGGCTCGAAGCCCAGCGCCAGCAGGTTCTTGCGTACCTCGGGATTGGCCATGACGTTGGCCAGAGCCTGGCCCAGCCTGGTCTTCACCTCTGCGGGCAGGCCGCGCGGCGCGGCCACCATCAGCCAGGTGTCCATCGCGACTTGCGGATAGCCCGACTCGGCGAAGGTCGGCACATCGGGCAGGAAGGTGGAGCGCTGCGGGCTGGAGACCGCGATGGCCTTGACCTTGCCGTTCTTCAGCTGCGGCAGCGCCGCGGCGACCGTATCCACGGAAAACGGGATCTGGCCGCCGATCAGGTCGGCCATGGCCGGCGCGCTGCCTTTGTAGGGGACGTGCGTCAGCTTGATGCCGGCCGCGGCGGCGAATGCCTCGCCGACGAAGTTGGCCGTCGTGCCGCTGCCGAACGAACCGTAAGGGGTGCCGGCGTGCGCCGGGTCCTTGACGTAGGCGAGGAAGGATTTCAAGTCGTTGACCGGCACCTGCGGATTGGCCAGCAGGATCAGCCCGGTGCGTCCTACGATGCCGATGGGTTCGAAACTCTTGACGGGATCGTAGGGCAGTTCGCGGCGTACCGCCGGATTGATGGTGAAGGTGGTGCCGGAACTGACCAGCAGCGTATAGCCGTCGGGTGCCGAGCGCGCCACATACGATGCGCCGATCACCGTGCCGGCGCCGGCACGGTTTTCGACGACGACCGTCTGGCCCAGTTCCTTGCCGAGCGCCTGCGCGAGGACGCGGCCGCTTACATCGGTGGCGCCGCCGGGCGGGAAGGGCACGATCAGCGACACCGGGTGCGTGGGATAGCCGGTCTGCGCGGCGGCAGGCAAGGCGGGCGCGAGCAGGCAGGACAAGGCCAGGCCGGCGGCAATACACGTGGAACGCATGTTCATGATGGACTCTGTGGACGTAGGGTGGATGAAAGGGCGGTCCTGCGGGTCCGCCTCAGGTATCGGCCGGGCTCGACCTGCCCCGGCTCAGGAAACGATCGAATTCTTCGGGCGGTACGAAACGCCCGCCGGTGGTCCACACCAGGTGCGTGGCGCCGCGCATGGCCTGCGCCAGGCCGCGCGATGCCAGGTACGCCTGCCCGGCCGGCGTTGCGCAAAGCCGCGCCGGCCCGCTGAAACCCGCCGCCGCGGACGGTTCGATGCGCAAGCCTTCGCTGTCGTGCAGGCGCGCGAGGTCCGTGAAGAGGGCATCGTCGGCGACGGTATAGATCCCGTCCAGCCGCGTCGCCATGACGCCTGCGGCCAGGTCGGAGGCACGCGGCACCGCCAGTCCATCGGCCTCGGTGCGATTGCTCAGGCCCACGTCGTACACCGAAGGCGTGGCGCCGGCCCCCGGCAGTTGGCCGGATCCGGCCATCATGCGGACCAGGAAGCAGGGCGATTGGGTCGGCTCGGCGAAAAAGCAATGCACGTGCGGGCCCAGCGCTTCCTTCAGGCCGAAGGCGATGCCGCCCGGCGCGCCGCCCACGCCGCAGGGAAGGTAGACGAACAGCGGATGCGCCGCGTCCACCGCGATTGCCGCATCGCGCAACTGGTCGCGCAAATGCAGGGCCGCCGCCGCGTAGCCCAGGAACAGCGACGACGAACGCTCATCATCGACGAAATAGCCATTGGGATCGGCCTGTACCCGCGCGCGGCCCGCAGCCACCGCCTTTTCGTAGTCGCCCGCATGTTCGACCACCGCCACGCCGCGCGCGCGCAGCCGCGCCTTTTTCCATTCCTTGGCATCGGCGGACATATGCACCGATGCCCGGAATCCCAGCGCGGACGCGATCACGCCGATCGCCAATCCCAGATTGCCGGTGGAGCCCACCGCGACCTGATGGCGCGAGAAGCTGGCGCGCGCCTGCGGCTCGGCCAGGACGCGATAGTTGTCGCCCGCCCGGATCAGCCCTTCGCGCAAGGCCAGCGATTCGGTGAATTCCAGGACCTCGTGCACGCCGCCGCGCGCCTTGATGGAGCCGGCCACGGGCAGATCGTGGTCGGCCTTGATCCACAGCCTGCCTTGGGATTCCGGCAGGCGCAGGGCCGCGCGCATGCCGTCGACCGGCAGCAGGGGGGACTCGATCGCGCCCGCCGTTTCGTGCAGTTCGGGAAACAGGACGGTCAGCAGCGGGGCGAAACGGTCGAAGCGCGCGCGCGCCTGCCGTACGTCTTCCAGCGTGAAGGGGGATGCTTCGTTCGTATCCGCGCCAGCGGGCCGCGTCCACAGCAGGGGCCGCCCCTGGCGCAGGGAGAGCACGGGTTCGGAATCGGCGGCATGTGAGGCGATCATGGCGGTGCGGGCAGCGTTGCAACGAGGATGAAACACGCCAATGCTAGGGGCGGTCCTCCCGTGCAGCAATATCAAGGTTTAGAATGTTTCGTTGCGAAAAACGCAATCCATATCGTCGCCCTGCGACCCACGGGACCCATCCATGAACAATCAGGTTCTCCAAGGCACCGCGCTGCGGTATTTCCTCGAAGTCGTTCGTTCGGGGTCCGTTACCGAGGCGGCGGAGCGCCTGGACGTCGCGCCGTCGGCGGTCAGCCGGCAGATTGCCCGCCTGGAGCGCGAACTGAACACCCTGTTGTTCGAGCGGCGCGCGCGCGGCATGGTGCCGAACGCCGCGGGAGAGGTGCTGGCTGCACACGCGAAACGCATGCAGCAGGACGTCGAGCGGGTGGCCGGGGACATCCTGGCCCTGCGCGGCCTGCGCCATGGGAAGGTGCGGCTGGTCAGTACGGAAGGCTATGCGTTCGATTTCATTCCGTCCCTGATCGCCATGTTCCGGCAAAGCTACGCCGGCATCCGCTTTTCGCTGGACGTGTGTTCGCAGCAGGACGTTCCGCGCCGCATCCGCGATGGCGAGGCCGATATCGGCCTGACCTTGAGCCTGACATCCGAGCGCGACATCCGCGTCGAGCTGCGCACGCCCGCGCCCGTCCTGGCCGTCCTCGCACCCGATCATCCCCTGGCGGGCAAGCGCACGCTGTCGCTGGCGCAGGTGGCGGCCTACCCGCTGGCGCTGCCGGACCGCGATTCGACCTTGCGCCAGTTGTTCGATATCAGCAGCAGCCGCCAGCAGTTGCGCTACGAGCCGGTGTTCGTCAGCCGGCATATCGATGCCCTGATCAGCTTCGCCAGCGCGGGGGGCGGCGTGGCGTTATGCGGGGAGCTGCCTGTCCGTGGACGGCTGCAATACGGCAGCGTGATCGCCGTTCCCCTGCGCGACCGCGAAATGAACGAGCGTCACTTCGAAGTGCAAACCCTGGCTGGGCGCATCCTGCCGGATGCGTGCAAGGCCTTTCTCGGCCATATCCGCGACGCCGTGCGCGCGGCCTAGGCCCTGGACCGCTGCTAGTCCTGCGCCGGCTTGCTCGGCCTGGCCGGCAGGCCATCGACCACGGTGCGTCCGAACAGGATCGCGGCATGCACGGCTTCGCCGGGACTCACCACGAAGCCGCCTTCCGCGAAGCGGGGCACCTCGTAGCTTTCGCCGGCCTCCGGCGAAGAGGCGATGCCGACCAGGATGGTCGCGGCAAACATGGGCGAGCCGTTCGCCACGGCCGGGGGCCGGGCGATCTTGGCGTTCAGGCGATAGCCTTTGTAGACGGTATTGTTTTGAAGCATGTGGCACCTCGCCATTTCAAGTGAATCGCGTGGGCGCCTGGACGGCGCCGACGCTGAAAACAATAAAGCCCTCCGGCGGGAGGGCTTCATGCCGGAACGGAGTGTCCCGGGGTGTGCATGCAGCGGCTGTTTCCGCCTTGGCCAGGGGGAATGAAACCGGTGGGTCGTTCGGGGATGAAGCAGGGGGCGGTGCCGCTACGCATGGCGTTCTCCTTGAGACGGACGGCATGTCTTCATGCCAGGACGGATATCAAGGAGAGGATTTGTCAGGTCGGTATGTCGCGGAACGGGGCAAAATCGCGGTGCTTGAATGTCTTCCATCGACTATTGGCACTGGCGCGGCCGGCGTCAACACAATTATCGAAACAGTTGTACCAGCCGGGCAGGGTGCCGGTACGGCACGCATCGTACTAGGGCTGAGGTAAACCCGCGGGCGGCGCGTGCTGGCCTTCTTCCACGGTACGGCGCGTTACCTGGGGAGCGAGAATCTCGATGAACGCATAGGCGTACGCGCGCAGGTAATGCTTGCGGTTGAGCACGATGAAGGTCGTGCTGGCGGAGAACAGGTGGTCCACATTGATTGCCCGCAGTCCGCGGTCGCGCTTGGGATCGAAGACAAGTTCCGGCAGGACGCTGACTCCCAGGCCTTGCTCCACATAGGCCTTCACGACATCGGCATTCGTGGCCTTGAGCAGGGTCGGGGCTTGCTTGCCCAGGCGTTCCAGGGTGTCGAGCACGACCGAGCCGGTCTGCGACGGTTCGTACATCACGATGGAATAGCGGGCGATATCGTCGAAGGTGGGGCGCGGCACCTTGAGCAGGGGGTGTCCCGCGGCCACCAGCAGCAACCGCCGATACGTCTGGAACGGGATGCCGAACAAGTCGCCCTGGAGATCCCCGGGCGAACTGAGAATGCCGATGTCGGCCTGGCCCGCGCGCATCGTATCGGTGATCTGGCGCCCGCTCTCCGGGCGTATCGTGATGTGTACGCGGGGATAAAGATCCGCGAACTTCTTCAGGATCACGGGAAGCCTGAACCTTGCCTGCGCGTGACTGGCGGCGATCGTCAGCGTGCCGCTGTCATCGGCGCTGTGCGCGTTGGCAAGCTGCCGTATATCGTCGATCTCCATCAGGGCGCGGCGTGCCCGTTCGATGATTTCGCCGCCTATCGGCGTGATCGCGGTCAGCCGGTTGCGCTGGCGCGTGAATATCGTCAGCCCCAATTCTTCTTCCAGCAACCGGATCTGCGTGCTGACGCTGGGTTGGGAGACATGCAGCAGTTCGGCCACGCGCGAGACTTTCAGGTCGCGGCGCGCGACCTCGGTGATGAAGCGCAATTGCTGGAGATTCACGGGATTCCCTTGCCTTCCGGGCCGTATTTTCCAGGCCCAGTATAGGTTTTTCGAATAGCTAATAATATATAAATATTATGATTTATCTGGGGCGCTTGCTACCTTCCCGTCACGCCTTCGCAACGGCATTTTGTTAAAGCGCGGGCGGACAACCAATCAGGGAAGGTATGGACACCACTATCCCCAGCCCGCGCGCGGTGCTGGCCCTCGACATCGGCGGATCGTTCACCGACGCCGTACTGATGGTCGGCGCGAAGACGCACACCACCAAGGTACTTACCACGCCGCTGCAGCCGGAATTGGGCGTGCTGCAGGGCGCGCGGGAAGTCCTGGCCAAGGCGGGGCTGCCCGCCGGCGAAGTCGCGCTCTTCATCCTGGGCACCACGCTGGCCACGAACGCGCTGATCGAACGCAAGGGCGCGCGCACGGCCTTGATTACGACCGAGGGATTTCGCGACGTCGTCGAGATCGGGCAGGAAAACCGCTACGCGCAATACGATATCTTCCTGGAAAAACCGGTACCGCTGGTGCCGCGCGACCTGCGCTTCGGCATACCCGAACGTATCGACGTCCACGGCAGGACGCTGTTGCCGCTGGACGAGGCCGCGGTTCGCCGCGTCGCCGGCCAGTTGCGCGAGGCCGCGGTGGAAAGCGTCGCTGTATCGTTCCTGCACAGCTACGTCAATCCCGCGCACGAAGCCAGGGTCGGGCAGATCCTGGCCCAGGAGCTGCCGGATCTCTGGATCACGCTATCTTCCGACGTCTGCCCGGAAGTCCGCGAATACGAGCGGACCTCCACCGCCTGTGCCAACGCCTACGTCCAGCCGGTCGTGGCGCGATCGCTGGGCGAACTCGACCGGCTGATGCGCGAAGCCGGAATGGGCTGTCCCATTTACCTGATGACGTCCGGCGGATCGCTGACCTCGCTGGAATTGGGCGCTCGCCAACCCGTCAAGCTGGTGGAATCGGGCCCGGCCGGCGGCGCCATCCTGGGCCGCAGGATCGCCGAGCAATGCGGCGAGCGCCACGTGCTTTCCTACGACATGGGCGGCACCACCGCGAAGATCTGCTTCATCGACGAGTACACGCCGCAGCTCTCCCGGACCTTCGAATTCGGCCGCATGTATCGCTTCCTGAAAGGCTCGGGCCTTCCCATCCGGATCCCGGTGATCGAGATGGTCGAAATCGGCGCCGGGGGCGGCTCGATCGCGCACGTCGACACGCTCGGCCGCATCCAGGTCGGGCCGGACAGCGCGACGTCCAATCCTGGGCCGGCCTGTTTCGGGCGCGGGGGAACGCACCCCACGGTGACGGACGCGAACTGCGCGCTCGGGCTGTTGGATCCGGCCCGCTTCGCCGCGGGCAAGGTCAACCTCGCGCCCGGCGCGGCGCGCGCCGCCATCGCGCGCGACGTCGCCGATTCGCTTGGAATGGGCGCCGAGATGGGAGCATTGGCGATCAGCGAAATCGTCGCGGAGAATATGGCGTGCGCCGCCCGCGTGCACGGGATCGAGTTGGGCAAGGATATCGAGCGCTACACGATGATCGCCTTCGGTGGCGCGGCGCCCCTGCACGCGGTGCAGATGGCCGCCAAGCTGGGCATCGACCGCATCATCGTCCCGGTGGGCGCAAGCGTCGGGTCGGCGCTGGGCTTCCTCTGGGCGCCGATTGCCTACCAGGCACTGCGCAGCCTCTATCAGTCCGCGGATGGCATCGACCTGGATGCGGTGAACCGTGTGCTGGAAAGCATGTACCTGGAAGCCAGCGCGGCCGTGGAAAGCGCCGCCCCGAAAGGCAGCCGGCTAGAAACGCGCTGTGTCGCGTTCATGCGCTACCGGGGGCAGGGGCATGAAATCCCCGTCACCTTGCCGTCCACCCAACTGACGCCGGCGCTGGCCAGCGGCCTGGCCGAGCTGTTCGAACGAGAGTACCGCGCGCTGTATGGCCGCATCATCCCTGGCGTCGGGGCCGAAATCCTGACCTGGACACTGACCGTATCGACCGGCCAGGCGGCCACGCAGGACGAGGACCGCCGTCCCGCCGGGATACGCAGGCCCGCGCCCTCGGCCTATCGGCCCGTTTTCGACACGGCGCTGGCGCGCGCGGTCGACATACCCGCCTTCGATCGCGAGGCTTTGTCCGTGTCGGACCACATCGACGGACCGGCCCTGATCGTCGAGGACCAGACGACCACCGTCGTTCCCGCCGGTTTCACCGCCCGGGTCGACGCCCGCCACTATCTGATCATCGACCGCGACCGATCGTCGAAGGCACAGCGAGGTGAAGCATGAGCACCCGGGACACTCGTTCGGCGACTGCCCTTATCCGCAATCAGATCCTTTGGGATCGCCTTATCGCGGTGGTCGAGGAGCAGGCCCAGACCATCATCCGCACGGCGTTCGGCGCGGCGGCGCGGGAAGCGGGCGACGTTTCCGCCGGCCTGTTCCTGCCCGACGGGCGGATGATCGCGCAGGCCGTCACGGGTACGCCGGGACACGTCAATTCGGTCGCCGAGTCGGTACGCCATTTTCTTGTGGAGTTTCCCGCCGACGGCATGCGGCCGGGCGATATATACATCACCAACGATCCCTGGAAGGCAACGGGCCATCTGTTCGACATCACGGTGGTGACGCCGGTTTTCCGGGGCGACAGCCTGATCGCCCTGTTCGCCTCGAACACGCATGTGGTCGATATCGGCGGGGTGGGCGTCGGTCCCGATGCCACGCAGATCTATCACGAGGGCCTGTTCATCCCGATCGCCAAACTGGCCGATGGCGGTGTGATGAGCAAGACGGTGCTCGACTTCCTGCGCGCCAATGTGCGGGATCCGGTGCAGGTGATCGGCGATGTCTACGCGCTTGTGTCCTGCAACGAAGTCGCGGGTAAGCGCCTGGCCGGCATGATGAGCGAGTATGGCCTGGAGACGCTCGTGCCCTTGGGCGAACACATCATCGCGCAATCCCGTGCCGCGATGCTCAAGGCGCTCGCGGACTGGCCCAAGGGGACGTGGCGTCACGAAATGACGATCGACGGCTACGAGTCGCCGATCCACCTGAAGGCATCGTTGCAGCTGACGGACGCCGGCATCGAAGTGGATTTCACCGGCAGCTCCGGCACCGTGCAGCGCGCGCTGAATGTGCCGAAGTCATATACCGACGCATACACCTCGTTCGGCGTGCGCTGCATCATCGGCGGCGAAATCCCGAACAACGCCGGCTCCTTGAGCGCCGTCAAGGTCATAGCGCCGGAGGGCTCCATCGTCAACGCGCTGCCGCCGTGCGCGGTGACCTCGCGCGCCATTGTGGGGATGATGCTGCCCGATGTGATCTTCGGTTGCCTGCGCCAGGCGCATCCCGACCGGGTGCCGGCCGAGGGCGCTTCCAGTCTGTGGAACATCCGCCTGGTCGGCGGCCAGCCCATGGCCGGCGCGCCCGCGGAGGACTTCCTCGCCGGCCGCCGGTTTACCCAGGTGTCGTTCACGACCGGGGGAACCGGGGCGCGGCCCAGGCAGGACGGACTGTCCACCACATCGTTCCCCAGCGGCGTCCGCAATACCGCGATCGAGATCTCCGAGACCATGGCGCCGGTGGTGTTCTGGCGCAAGGAATACCGGCCGGATTCCGGCGGCCCGGGCACCTTCCGCGGGGGCCTGGGACAGATCGTCGAAGTGTCGCATGCCGAAAATGTGCCCATGATCCTGGCGGCGACCTTCGACCGCATCAAGTTTCCGGCCCGCGGCGCATTGGGCGGCCAGCCGGGTGGTAGCGGAAGGGTGAGCCTGAAGTCCGGCAAAACCCTCAACGGCAAGGGGCGCCAATTGGTTCCCGCGGGCGACCGTGTCGTGATCGAAACGCCAGGGGGCGGTGGGATCGGCGATCCCCGCGAGCGTCCTCGCGACGATGTCGAACGCGATATCCGTCTCGGCTTGGTAAGCCGGGAGGCCGCCGAAAAGATCTACGGACAGTAAATCCCCGCCACGAAGGTGGTGGCACGAAGTTATCCAGCCTACCCATATGGGCCAATGCGGGCCCGCCGGAGTCGACCATGCCTCGTTTGCTGTTGATGATGTTGATTTGCCTGTGCTGTATCCCTGTCTCCAGCCAGGCCGGTACGTATCCGGACAAGCCGGTGACCATCGTTGTCCCGTATCCGCCGGGCGGAGGCGTCGACTTCGTGGGACGCCTGTTGGCGACGGGCCTGTCGCGGCTGGGCCAGCCCGTGGTCGTCGAAAACCGTGCGGGCGCGGGCGGGACCATCGGCGCCGCCTTCGTGGCGCATGCGCGTCCCGATGGCTATACACTGCTGGTGGGCGGCACCGGGCCGCTATCGATCGGGCCCTTGCTGACCAAAAACCTGCCATATTCCCCGTCGAAAGACCTGGATCCGATATCGCTGGTCGTCCTGATCCCGCAAATCCTGGTCGTGCATCCCTCGCTTCCGGTCAAGAGTGTCAGCGAGCTGCTGGCGCTGGCGCGTGCCAAGCCCGGCTCGCTGACGATGGGTTCCGGCGGTATCGGGACCGGCCAGCATCTGGCCGGCGCCATGCTCAACAGCCTGGCGCATGTCGATATACAGCACATCCCCTACAAGGGAACCTCGCTGGCGGTGAATGACCTGCTGGGCGGGCATATCGACATGATGTTCGCCGACCCGTCCGTCACGCCCATGATCAAGTCGGGGCAGCTGCGGGCACTGGGGCTTACCACGCCCAAGCGCTCACCCCTTATGCCGGATCTGCCGACCATCGGCGAGACGGTGCCGGGCTATGCCATGCAGAGCTTCTATGCCATCACCGCGCCGGCGGGCACGCCCGCGGATGTCGTGGCCAAGCTCAACGGCGCGGTAGCGGCGCTGCTGGCGGAACCCGATATCCACCAGAAGCTGGCGGCGGAAGGGATGATCGCGGCGCCCAGCAGCCCCGCCGAAGCGCGCGCCTTCATCGCGCAAACCACCGCCCATGCGGCCCAGCTGCTTGGTATCGACACCGCCGATGCGCCGCATACCGCCATCAATTCTCCTGCCAAAGCCCCATGATGAAGAACGATACGCTGCTCGTCCACGCCGGTCGCGACCCCCAGGCCCATCGCGGCATGGTCAATACACCGGTCTATCGCACCTCCACGGTCATCTTCCCGACCCTGGCGTCCTATGAAGACCGCAAGAAGCAGGGCGACAAATTCGTGCGCTACGGCCGGCATGGCACGCCCACGACCTACGCGTTCGAAGAAGCCATGGCGCGCCTGGAGGGCGGGCATAAGAGCCGGGTCGTACCCAATGGCCTGGCCGCCGTCGTGGCCAGCCTGACGGCGATCGCGCGCCCTGGCGGGCATCTGCTGGTTCCCGACAACGTGTATACGCCGGCCCGCCGCTTCTGCGAGGGGCGCCTGGCAAGCTGGGGGGTGCGCACGGAGTTCTACGATCCGCATCTCGGCGCGCGGATCGCAGAGCGGCTGACGGCCGATACGATCGCCGTCTATTGCGAGTCTCCCGGCTCACAGACCTTCGAGGTCCAGGATAT
Organism: Bordetella sp.; assembly: GCF_057362025.1. Taxonomy (NCBI): domain Bacteria; kingdom Pseudomonadati; phylum Pseudomonadota; class Betaproteobacteria; order Burkholderiales; family Alcaligenaceae; genus Bordetella; species Bordetella sp. Next base: position 91,189 of record NZ_JBMQQZ010000052.1, read on the forward strand.
ACCCGCCATCGCCGCGGCCGCCCACGCGCGCGGTATCCCCGTGATCGCGGACAACACCTGGGCGACGCCGTATTTCCTGCGACCCTTCGAGCTCGGCATCGATGTCTCGATCCACGCCGCCACCAAGTACATCGGCGGGCATTCCGACCTGATGCTGGGTGTGATCACGGCCGGTGCATCCCATTGGGACGCCGTCCACCGCGCGGTCGACGACCTGGGCTATAGCGTGAGTCCGGACGATTGCTACCAGGGCTTGCGCGGCCTGCGGACGCTGGGCGTTCGTCTGCGCCAGCAGATGGAGAACGCGCTCGCGTTGGCACGCTGGCTGCAGGCGCAACCCGAAGTGGCCGGCGTGAACTACCCGGCACTCGAAACCCATCCGGATCACGCGCTGTGGCGCCGGGATTTCAGCGGCGCCGCGTCGCTGTTTTCGGTCGAGCTGCGGCCGGACTTCGCGCCGCGGCTGGAGAAGCTGGTCGACAGCCTGCGGCTCTTCGGTATCGGGTCCAGCTGGGGCGGGTACGAGAGCCTGATCAATGTCGTCAAGGCGGGCGGTTCCCGCTCCGTCACGAAGTGGGCGCCAGCCGGACCGGTGCTGCGCCTGCACGTGGGCATGGAGGATCCGCAGGACCTGATGGACGACCTGCGGCGCGGTTTTGCGGCGGCGTCGGCCTGATTCCGGGCCGGCGTCTCAGGTATTTCACGACATGCATTCACTCCAACGGAGACTCTCCATGAAAATTTCGCAGCGCTATCGCGGCCTGTGCAGCTTCGCCGTCCTGGCGGTTGGCCTGGCCTGCGCGTCGCAGGCTCACGCGGATCGCCTGGCCGAAATCAAATCGCGGGGCAAGCTGATCTGCGGCACGCAGAACGCTTCCAACCCGTATGCGTTCCAGGACGCCGAGACAAGAACATATGTCGGCTACGACGTGGATATGTGCAAGGCGATAGCCAAAGGATTGGGCGTCCAGCTGGAACACAAGGCCCTGTCCACCGAAGCGCGCATCCCGGAACTGAAGATGGGACGGGTCGACATGATCGCGGGCTCCATGGCCTATCTGCCTGAACGGGCGGCGCAGATCGACTATAGCCTGCAGTACCTGCAGGACGACATTCGCCTCCTGGTCAAGAAAAAGTCGGGCATTACCAGGCTGGCCGATCTGGCCGGCAAGAAGGTCTGCACGTCCAAGGGATCGAGCTCGTCGGCGGTGGCCCAGCGTGTCCTGACCAAATCCACGATGTTGAACTTCCAGGACGTGTCCGCGTGCTATCTGGCGCTGCAAAGCGACAAGGTCGAGGCCATGCCGGGCGGGGACCTGGGCCTGATCCGCTTTCGCATCGAATCGGAAAAAACCGGGGACCCCACCGTGCTGCTGGACGAGCCGATTTTTACCGAGCATATGGGGCTGGTCGTCAACAAGGGAAACCCGGATCTGCTCGCCGCGATCAACAAGATCATCGTAGAGATGGACCGCAGCGGCCAGCTGAGCGCGATCTACGACAAATGGATGGGCTCGGGCTCGCCGTATAAGTTGGTGCGCGCCTTCAAGGTCGAGCCTGTCGATCTCCATCAGCAGTAGAGAAAAGGCGGGCCGGCCCGGCCCGGATCGCTATGCAATTCGACTTCGCGTTTTTGATGTCGCATGACGTCCTCTCGGCCTTGCTGCTTGGGGTGGCGACCACGCTTCGGCTATTCGCCGGCGCGTGGGTGTGCGGGTTCTCCCTGGCCATCGTCCTGGTTGGCCTGGGCATGATCCCGCTGCGTCCGCTGCGCCTCGTACTGCGGATATTCATCGAATATCACCGCAATGTGCCGACCGTGGTCCAGATCATGGTCTGGTACTTCGGCATGCCGGATATCCTGCCGGAAGGGCTGCGGCTTTGGATCAACCACGGCAACGGCGAGTTTTCCTTCGCGCTCGTCGCGCTGTCGCTCAACGCCAGCGCGTATATGACCGAGGACATACGATCGGGCTTCCGCGCCATTCCCGTCGCGCAGCAGGAGGCCGCGCGTTCGATCGGCCTGAGCGCGTTCCGTGCGTTGCGCTACGTGACATTGCCGCAGGCGCTGCGCATCGGCGTGCCGCCGCTGGTGAATCGCTCGCTGATCCTGTTCAAGGACAC
>NZ_JBMQQZ010000053.1:0-39860 GCF_057362025.1 Bordetella sp.
AGGCAGCGCCTTCGCCGCGTTCGCAGAAGCCGAAGGCCTCGAACTGCATCATGACGGCGATGGTGAAGTCGTCGTACGGCTGGAACATCCGCACATCCTTGGGCGCGAGTTCCGCCCTGCGCAGCACTTCCGGGCCGATCCTGCCGAAGCCGGTCTGGGTGATGTCGGCCACCGGGTCGGCGCCGTTGAAGTTCGTGACTTCACCGTACGCCACCGGATACACCATGTTCCTTAGACCGAGCCGCCTGGCGTTCGCCGCGCTGGTCACGATGAACGCGTTGGCGCCATCGCAGAACATCACGCTGTCCAGTACCCGCAGCGGATCGGAGATCACGCGCGACTGCAGGTATTCCTCCATGGACAGCGGCTTCTGGAACTTCTTCAGCGCGTTCGGATTGTGCAGCGCATGGGCGCGCTGCGTCACGGCGATCTTGCCCAGCGCCTGGGGATCCAGGCCATACTGATGAATGTAGCGGCTCATCAGCAGGCCGAAGCTGGCCGGCGGCCCCTGGACGCCGGGGGGATCCTGGAATTCGCCGCGGTACGCGCCGTAATTCGAGCGCCAGTCGCTGCTGGGCGCGTCGGCCGACATGACGACGGCCAGGGTGCACATGCCGTCGCGAATCGCCGACATCGCCCGCGCCACGCCCCCGGTCGCGGAGCAGCCGCCCATGCCGCCATAGTTCAGCCACGTCGGCGTCAGGCCCAGCGCTTCGGTCATATAGACGGCAAAGAACGGGTTCTGGGCTTCGGACAAGGCGGTAGTGACGGACAGCCCGTCGATCTCATTCTTGTCGATGCCCGTGCGTTCCAGCAGCTGGTCCAGTGCCTCGCCGGCCAGGTCGTAGGCGCTGCGTCCCGTCTTGAACCCGACCGGCGTTTCCGCGTAGCCGGCGATCACCATATCCCTTTTCTTCATGCTTTCACTCTCCTCGGAAATCCGGCGCTCTTTTCTCGCGGAAGGCCGACAGGCCTTCCGCCCGATCGCGCGTGAAATACAGCATGAAGGACACGTCGCCCTCCGCTGCCATGCCCTCGGCCAGCGGCAGGTCCATGCCACGGTCGATCATGGCCTTCGTGAACATCACCGACAAAGGCGCATTGCCGCCTATCGCGCGCGCCAGCTCACGGGCCTTGTCCAGCGCCTGGCCCGCCTCCGTCATATGGTTGACCAGGCGGTACTCGCGCGCTTCGGCGGCGCTCAGGCGCCTGCCGGTCCACATCAGCTCCTTGGCCAGCGCGGGCCCGACCAGGCGCGGCAAGGTCTGCGTGCCGCCGCCTCCCGGCATCAGGCCCAGGCGGATCTCCGGCAGGCCGAATTTGGCATTGGCCCCCGCCACGACAAGGTCCCCCACCAAGGCAAGCTCCAGGCCGCCGCCCAGGGCATAGCCTTCGACGACGCTGATAATGGGCTTGGAGTACGTGGGCAACTCGCGGAACAGCCGGTTGACCTTGCGCAGCCGCCGCCGCTTGCGGTAGAAGTCGAAATACTCGTTGTCGGCAATGGTGAACTCGCTGGTGTCGATGCCGGTGCAGAACGCCTTGTCGCTGCCCTTCACGATCACCGCGGCGATCCCGCGCGCCGACTCGGCTTCGTTAAGTACGTCCATGATTTCCTGCGCCGTCTGTTCGCGCAGGGAGTTCATCTTCTCGGGGCGATTGAGGGTGATTTCCAACCAACCCTCGACGTGCTCGACAATGAGGTCTTCGGTGTGCATGTTCATCGGATACTCGCTGTTTCAGTGCTGACGGATTCAGTGCCCGGGGCTTCGTGCACGGATTCGGTAGCGCGCGCGGGCGCGGGCTGCCCCGGCGCAACGTGGCCGCCGATGGCGTATTCGATTCTTGCGTGCATGTCGGCCATGCACGCCGGGATCGCCCGCTGCGCGGCATCGATGGAGAGTTCCAGGCAAACCCGCGCGGGCGCCGCCAGGACCAGCACGCGGTCGGCGATTTCCAGGGCATCCTCGATGCGGTGGGTCACGAAGACGCAGGTCTTGCGCTGTTCCCTGATGATCTCCGCGAAATCGCGGCGCAGCGTTTGCGACGTCACGTGGTCGAGCTGGCTGAAGGATTCATCCAACAGGACCAGGGCGGGATCCACCGCCAGCGCCCGCGCCAGCGACACCCGCTGACGCATTCCCCCCGAGAGCTCGACGGGATACTTTTCGCAGGCGTCCTGCAGCTTGACACGCGCCAGCCATTCCCTCGCCCGCTGCCGTGCCTGGTTCTTCGGCACATCCAGCAGCAGCAGCCCCAGTTCGACGTTCTCTTGTGCCGTGCGCCACGGCAGCAGCCGGTCCGTCTGGAAGCTCACGGCCAATTTTCCGCGCAAGGCCTTGAAGTCCAGCGCCGGGTCCACGCCAGCCACATGCACCGATCCCGCATCGGCCGTGGCGGTTCCCATCAACAGCGACATGACCGTGCTCTTGCCGGCGCCCGTCTGGCCCAGCAAGGCCACCGTTTCGCCCTCGCGTACATCCATCGTCAGGTGATCGATGGCGGTATGGCTGCCGAAGCGCTTGACGACGTCCCGCAGGGCGATGATTGTGTTCCGGGTATCGTTCATCATCGCACCTGCACCTCTTTGCGCCAGCCCAGGAAGCGGCGCTCCGCGCACCCGGCCAGCCATTGGAACAGCAGGTTCAACATCACGAGCAGGAAGGTCCACGCCATCACCTGGTCGATGCGAAAGGTGGACTGCGCAAAGCTCATGCGCGAGCCTATGCCGACGGCCGAAGCCACGAGTTCGGCGAAGATCACCATGCGGATGGCGTATCCGATCACCGATTTCGTGGTCAGGAAAATATACGGAATGATGTGCGGCGCCACCAGGAAGCGCAGCATCTGCCACCGCGAGGGACGGAAACTTTCCAGCATGTCGACCCATTCCGTCGAAAGCGCCCTCACGCCCTCGTAGACGTTCAAGGCATAGAACGGCAGCAGGATGACCGCCAGGATGAAAAATATGCGCGCCTCGGGATCCTTGAACCAGAACACGGCAAGCAGCATCCACGACAGCGCCGGTATCCCCGTATCGATAATGACGACCGCCTTCAGGTAGGGCCCGACATGCCTGGACGTTCCCATCAACAGCCCGACGATCACGCCCGCCAGCGCGGAGAAGACGATCGCGGCGGCCAGGCGCGCCAGCGTGATCGCCACGTGGATCAGATCCGAGCCCAAAAGTCCGGCCAGCGCCTTGGCGATCGCCTCGGGCGACGGCATGATGTAGTCCGGCACGTAACGACTTGCCACCTCCATCGCGGCCAACAGCAGCACGACGACGCAGATCAAGGCTTTCAGATCGCGCCGGTCGCGCTTCTCCGGCCTGGGGGTTGGGGTTGACGCGCGGGTTGCCATGGATGCGGGACGGGCGATGGGCTTCACGCGTTGCCCGGCGGGAATGTCGACCTGGTTCATGATGCGAAGAACTCCTTATCGACCATCGCGGGCAAGGCGCCGCTGCGCTTGAGGAATTCATTGGCGACGAGTATCGAACGACGCCCCTCTTCGGTTTGCATGGAGGTGTGCTTGAACTCCAGCCGTCTCGAATCGATGGCGGTCTTCAGGACTTCCGGCGACGCGCCGGAGTTGCCGCCCGCGATCTTGACCGCCTCGTCCGTCTGCGTGGTAATGCCCTGGATGCTTTGCTGGAAAGCGCGGTTCAGGCGTTCGACCAACCCCGGATCGCGGGCGATCGCGTCCTTGCGAACGGCCACGCCGAAGTAAGGCAGATCCAGGTGCAACTTCCGGCGGAACGCCTCGCCGGCGCTATAGAGCACTCGCATATCAGGCACGCGCTGAAGCCCCGCCGACACATTGGGTTCCCACGACAGGCCCGCATCGGCGCGGTTCGCCATGACCAGGGTGACGGACGCCGCGGGATTGTCGACGTTCTGGACCGTCGCCACTTTCTCCAGATCGATACCGTCGATTTCCTGCATGACGGCCCGCATCATCCTGTATGTGCCCGTCGATTGCGGCGCCGCAACGGTTCTTCCACGCAGGTCCTGCAGCCCGCGCACCGCCTGCGCGCGGGTCACGATATTGATCATGTTGCCCGTCGTGACGGAACAGACGTACTGCAGCGGCACGCCGGCCAGGTAGCGGGCGGCGAACGTATCCCAGCTGCCTATGCACACGTCGTAATTTCCCGCGACAAAGTCGTTGTAGTACGTGCTGACCGCGGTATACGAGGTGGGTTCGGCCAAGGCCAGGCCGTTGGCCTTGCCCAGCTGCTTTACCGTTATATAGTCGGTCAGCAACGTCGTGAAACCCGGGGTCAAATTGGCCCATTTGAGGGGCGCCTGGGCGCGCGCGGGACTGATCAAAGACCCCACGCCGAGGATGGCAGCCGGCCCCAGGGCCGACGCGGTCCGCAGCAGCGCCCGGCGCGATAGTGCACGTCCGTTCATGCTTGTCTCCGTTATATTTTTGTCCCGCCGCGATCGCTGGCGTGGCCGTCGGCGCCCGGTGAGTCAGTGAATGGTAGGATAGGCTCGCGGTCGGGGATAGCCGCGAAATCGGGACGGGCGTTCCAGCCGTGGAACGCTGGCGGCGCGTCAGATGTGGTCTCATCCACGCAGCACCGTTACCGGCCCGGGCTGTTTCGCGGACATTCCCCGCTCCTACCGTCCGGCCTCCTCTGTCTGGCATCGTTTCCACTTCTCGGGATATGGCAGAAAGACTCGATCTCAACTCGCTGCGTCTTTTCTACGAAGTGGTGAACGCGCAGAGTATTTCGCGCGCGGCCGCGGAGCTGGGCCTCCCCAAATCGTCGATCAGCCGCAAGCTGAGCGAACTGGAACGCCACGTCGGCACGGCCTTGTTGAAGAAAGGGCCGCGCAAACTGACGACCACCGAAATCGGCGCGCGGTTTTACGAGCATTGCCGCCGGGTGGTCGACGAAGTGGAGCAGGCGCGCAACGACTCCCTGACGCTGCAAAGCGAGATGCGCGGGGTCCTGCGCGTCAGCATTCCGATCGACTTCGGGATGTCGTGGATAGGCCGGGCACTGGCCGAATTCGTCCAGGCCTATCCGGAAATCGAACTGGAAGTGGACGTCAACAGCCGCACCGTCGACCTGCGTGAAGAACCCTATGACCTGACCATACAGCTCGGTCCGATCAAGGATACGGACCTGATCTACCGGCGGCTGGCCACGCTGACCCGCGGGGTTTATGCCAGCCCGGAGTACCTGGCGCGACGCGGCGTACCGCTGGCGGTCGACGATCTGCACCGCCACGACTGCATTATCACGGTGCAGCAGCGCCTGGACGGGATCTGGACGCTGCGCAACGAAGCGACCCACCGCTTCGCCACCATCCATGGGAAGGTGGTGGTCAACAATATTTCGATTGCGCGCGAGATGGCCATTGGCCATGTCGGCATGTGCATGCTGCCCAATCTGATGTGCGGGAACGATTTGCGCGCCGGCCGGCTGCGGCGCGTGCTCGAAAACTGGGAAAGCCCCTCCATGCACGCGACCGCCATGGTGTTGAGCCGCAAAGGCATGCCGAAAAAGATCCGCGCGTTCCTGGATTTCTTCTCGGAACGCCTCAATAGCGACGATCGCGCGCTGCGCTGAGGCGGGCCTTCGGCCCGCGCGCGCGCCCGTCCGCCCGCATGGGGTGCCGGCTCACGCCCGGGCGACTGGCTCCTCGTCGCGCACCGTGTTCGACAGGCAGCTGACGCCCGCAATCTCCACTTCCACCACGTCTCCGGCACTCAGGAAGACGGGCGGGTTGCGCTTGAAGCCGACGCCGCCCGGCGTTCCGGTAACGATGACGTCGCCCGGTTCCAGGGTGGCAAAGCTTGACGCATAGTGCACCAGACGCGGGATATCGAAGATCAGCTGCGCGGTAGTCGCGTGCTGCATGACCTGTCCATTCAGCCGGGTGGTCAGGCTGAGTTCCGCGCCGTCGGCGATCTCATCGCGGGTTGTCATCCATGGCCCGAAGGCGCCGGTGGCATCGAAGTTCTTGCCCGGCGTCCACTGGGTGGTGTGCTGCTGCCAATCCCGTACGGAAACATCGTTGTACGGCGCATAGCCCGCGATGTGGTCCCAGGCCCGCGCCGGCGGTATGTGGCGGCCGGAACGGCCGATCACGATGGCGATCTCGCCCTCGTAGTCCACCTGCCGCGAGGCGCGCGGCACGACGATGGCCTGCCCATGACCGATTTGCGAACCGGCCACGCGCAGGAACAAGGTCGGCTCGCCGGTCGGCGCCCGGTTGGTTTCGCGCCGATGGTCTTCGTAGTTCAGGCCGACGCACAGGATCTTCCCTGGATCGGGGATCACCGGCAGCAGGTGCAGGCCCTCCATGGATAGGCGCGGCCCTCCGGTACCGGCGCGAGGCAGCGCCTGCGCGGCGTCGCCCGCGGCCAGCAAGGACTTCAAGGTCGGATACATGCCGTCGGTCAGCGCCATGCCGTCCACGACCTGCCCGCGGTCGTCGAGAATGCCCCAACCCGCTTGTCCTTCATGCATGTAGCTCAGTAGTTTCACGTCTTGCTCCTTGTGGAATTAATGGCATGCTTGCAGGCACGCCGGGTATCGAATGCAATGACCTGCCGTACAGACGGAGCTGCCTTACCCATGAACATCACCATCAAGCAGTTGCGGGCCTTTATCAATGTGGTCAACGCCGGCAGCTTCACCGAGGCTTCCAAGCGCCTGTATGTCACACAGTCCGCGCTCAGCCTGCTTTTGCGGGACCTGGAAAGCGAGCTGGGTTTCCGGCTGCTGGACCGCAACAGCCGCCGCATGCAGCTGTCCACCATGGGCGCGGAGTTCTATCCGCTGGCGGTTAAGGTGGTGGACGATCTGGATACCGCCGTCAGCAGTACCTTGCAACTGCACGAACGGCAGCGCGGCAGCGTCGTGGTGGCGTGCACCTTGCTGTATGGACAGGCCCTGATGCCGCAGATCCTGGCCGCCTTCGGGCAACGCTATCCCGCCATCACGGTGCGGATGCTGGACCTGCCCAACGAACAGGTCCTGAGCCGCGTGGCGGCCGATGAAGCCGATTTCGGGATAGCGCCGCAACGGCCGACGCCAACCGGTCTGGTCCAGGAACGCCTGTTCCAGGACCGCATCCAGCTTATTTGCCCCAGCGACCACCCCTTCACCGGGCGCAAGCGCGTGACCTGGACCCAGGCCCTGGCCCATCCCTTCATCAGCCTGCCGCTGGACTTCACCGTGCGGCTGCAGGCCGACCTGCTGGCGTGGTCCAAGTCGCTGACCCTGAATCCGCGTCATTCGGTTTCCTATCTGACGACCGCGCTGGGCATGGTCAAGTGGGGTCACGGCCTGACAGCCCTGCCTTCGTATTCGACGCCGCTGCTTACCGCGTATGGACTCGCGGGCGTGCCGGTGCGCGATCCGGTCATCCATCGGCAGGTGTCGCTGTTCACCAAGCGCAGTCGCAACCTGTCGCCGGCCGCGACCAGCCTGATGGACTTCATGCATGAATTCATGTCCCAGGCTCGCTAGGCATCGGCCCCCTGGGCCAGGGCGTCGCAAACGGCCGCACCCACGTCCTGGGTCGACGCCTTTCCTCCCAGGTCGGGCGTGTGCGGCCCATCGCGCAGTACCCGTTCGATGGCGCGCAGCAAATCGGCGGGGGCAAGGGCGTGCCCCAGGTGCTCCAACATCATCGCGCCGGCCCAGATCTGGCCTATCGGGTTGGCAACGCCCTTGCCGCTGATGTCCGGCGCCGATCCGTGCACCGGCTCGAACAGCGAAGGGAAGCGGCGTTCGGGGTCGATATTCGCGGACGGCGCGATGCCGATGGTGCCGGCGGTGGCAGGCCCCAGATCGGAAAGGATATCCCCGAACAGGTTGGACGCGACGATGACGTCGAAGCGGGCCGGATCGAGCACCATTTTGATGGTCATGGCGTCGACGTGATACTGCTCGGTGGCGATGTCCGGATACCGTGCCGCCATCGCCGCGAATCGCTCGTCCCAGAACGGCATGGTGATGGCAATCCCGTTGGACTTGGTGGCCGATGCCAGCCGGCGGCGCGGCCTGGCGCGCGCGAAGTCGAACGCAAAGCGCATGACGCGATCCACGCCCTTGCGGGTAAAGGTCGACTGCTGGCAGGCCATCTCCCTTTCCGTGCCCGGGAACAGGCGGCCGCCCACCGATGAGTATTCGCCCTCTGTGTTCTCCCGCACGACCCAGTAGTCGATCTCGCCGGGCTGCCGTCCGGCAAGCGGGCAAGGCACGCCCGGCATCAGGCGCACGGGCCGCAGGTTGACGTACTGGTCGTACTCGCGCCGGAACTGCAGCAGGGATTCCCACAGCGACACATGGTCCGGCACCGTCGCCGGCCATCCGCAGGCGCCGAAGTAAATGGCGTCGCAACCGGCCAGCCGGGCCTTCCAGTCCGACGGCATCCACGTGCCGATGCGTTCGTACTGGTGGCAGCCCCAGTCGTGGACATCGAACGACAGTTCGATACCGTGCCGCCGCGCGGCGGCCTGTACGGCGCGTACGCCGGGGGGCATGACTTCCTGTCCGATGCCGTCACCGGCGATGACCGCGATGCGATGCGCCTTCATGGTGGCTATTCTTCCTTCGTGTGTCGAGTGGCGTCCTGGCCCGCGGCGGCACTCGGCCGCCCCGGGGGATATGAAAGCCTCCGCGCGGGAGGTGCTAGAGATCGAGAACCAGCTCCGGGTCCAGGCTCCCGGAGCAGCAAATCATCATGCTCGCGCCCGCGGCCTTCTCGGTGTCGCTCAGGACCTGGTCGCGGTGATCGGGACGGCCGGCCAGCACGGCGGTTTCGCAACTGCCGCACACACCCTGGCAGCAGGCGTGGGGCGGCTGCTCGCCCGCCTCCAGCAAGGCCTGGAGAATGCTTTGGCCAGGCAGGACCGGCACCGTACGGCCCGTACGCGCCAGGCGGACCGAGTAGCCGCCCGCCGCGGCCGGTGCCTCATCCGGCGCGAACTGTTCGGCGTGCGCCCGCCCCGGCGCCAGCGCGGTGGCGTGTTCGCGGAATGCCCGCAGCATCCCGCCCGGCCCGCAGCAATAGACGTGCGCATCGGCCGGCATTTGCGCCAGGACCTCCACGATATCCAGCCGCCGCGGCGCCTCGCCCGCATCGAAATACAGTTGCACGCGGGGGTCTTCGCGCAGTTCGTCCACGTAGGCGGCCGCGTCCGGATGCCGGGCGCAGTAGTGCAGCCGCCAGCGCCGGCCCAGCGTCTCCAGGCGGCGGATCATGCAGCGTATGGGCGTGATGCCGATGCCTCCGGCGATGAAAACGGACTCCGGCGCTTCTTCGACCAGCTCGAACAGGTTGCGCGGGGGATCGGCCTGCAGTGTCTGCCCGACGCGCGCCGCTTCATGCAGATAGCGCGAGCCGCCCCGGCTGTGCGTATCCCGGTTCACGGCGATCACGTAGCGATGGCGCTCCGCCGGGCAATTGGTCAGCGAATAGCTGCGGGACAGGCCGCACGGCAGATGCAGCGTCACGTGCGCCCCCGCGCCGAAGGGTGGCAGCGTCCCGCCCCCATCGTCCACGAGTTCATAGCTGTGTATGCCAGACGCTTCCTGCGCGATCGCGCGGATGCGAAGCTTCAATCGGGATTCCATGATCATGCCGGTCGCGGTAATGATTGCTGCGGGATCAACCGGCCTTGATGCCGGCGGCGCGCGCGACACGCCCCCATTTGTCGTACTCGGACAGGAAGAACTTCCGGAAATCGTCGGAGGATCCCCCGGCCACCTCGGCGCCTTGCGCCACCAGTTCCTTTTGCAATGCCGTGTCGGCCAGCACCTGGTCGGTCGCGTGCGCCAGCCGCGCCACGACATCGGCGGGCATACCGGCCGGACCCAGCAGGCCGAACCATGTACCCGCCTCGAATCCCTTTACGCCGGCTTCCTGCATGGTGGGCACGTTGGGAACGAGCTGCGAACGCTGGGTCAGCGTAATCGCCAGGGCATCGAGCTTGCCCGCCTGCACCTGCGGGAGTGCGGACACCAGCACATCGAACATCACATTGACCTGGCCGCCGATGACGTCGACCAGTCCCGGGGCACTGCCCTTGTACGGCACATGGACCATGTCGATGCCGGCCAGGGACTTGAACAACTCGCCCGCCAGGTGCGCGGCGCTGCCGGTCCCGAAGGATGCGTAGGTAAGCTTGCCCGGATTCTTCTTTGCCGCATCGATCAGGTCCTGCACGGTCTTGAAGCCCAGCTTGGGGTTGGCCACCAGCAATAGCGGCGCCTTGGCGACAAGCGTGATCGGCGTAAAAGCGTGTACCGGGTCATAGGGCACCTTCGCATACGCGTGCGGCGTCACCACCAGCGGCCCGGCCGCGCTGAACAGCAGTGTGTAGCCGTCCGTCGGCGCCTTCGCGACAAGGTCCTGGCCTATCATGCCGCCCGCACCGGCCCGGTTCTCGACGATCACCGGCTGGCCCAGGCGCTCCGTTAATCCTTTGGCGACCAGGCGCGCGGTGCTGTCGGTCGAACCGCCCGCCGCATAAGGCACGATAAGCCGGATGGGTTTGTCGGGATAGCCGGCCGCGGCGGCACAGGCGCTGAAGGCCAGCGCCAGGCCGGCGCAAAGACCACGTATCGGGTTTTTCATGTTGTCTCCTCGGGTAAATACGATGCGACACCTCTATGGGCGTTCGCGGCAATGCGTAGACGGCTTCAGGCGCAGGCCTCGTCGATGTGGCCGGTGACGCTGCCGAAGCGTTCCTGCATGATGTCTTCGAACGACAGCCCTTGCGCCGCGATCCAGCTGCCGGATCTCAGCCGGTAGGCCTGGTGGCGCCAGGGCGCCTGCGGCTCGGTACCCTGCGCCAGCGCGCGCGCCCCAGCGATCAGGGTGCGGCGAAAGCGCACGATGGCGGCGTCCGTCGCGGTCAGGTGTTCGCGCGTGCGATCCGCGATGCGGCCCTGGCTTTCCTGGATCATCGCGTCCTGCTCGGCTACGCCGCGCACACCGGTGTAGGTTTTGTGCTTCTGCTCCTGCCGGTCCAGCAGGTAGCCGTTGGATAAATTGCGCAGCGGAATGAAGTGTTCGTCGACTTCCGCCACCACGCCATGGCCACTCTTGAGCTGGTGGATCTCTTCCTGCGTCAGGTCGCGTTCGGGATTCCACACGTATGTGTAGATCCAGCACGCGTGGTCGTCGATCGGCACGAAGGTGTAGCCGAAGTAGTTTTCGCCGGGCAGTGTCGTCGGCGTGGTGCTGTGCGACGGCAGCGCGAACTGGGCCGTGCGCCAGTAGATATCCTGCCCGTCGGCGCGCCGCGCGCCGCCCACCACGAAACCGACATCGTGATCCAGGATCGAGAATTTCGGCATGGGATCGCGCCGGATCCACGCCAACCGTCGTTCATCGGCCGGCGCGTCGGCGTTCTCATTGGAGGGCACGCCCGGCGCCGGCATGTGCAGAAACGAGAAGTGGGACGTATCCAGCGCGCCTTCCATGGCTTGCGCCCAATTGCATTCCTGCCGCTTCTTGGTTACATAGCGGCGGCTGGCCGGCAAGGTACCGAATTCCAGCACCGGCACCTCGGGTAGCCGTCCGTCATCCGGGCGCGGCCCCATATAGGCCCAGACGATTTCTCCGAACTCGCGCGTCGGATAGGCTTTGATTGCCATGGTCTTGTGGTAGTTGGAATCCGGCGCGACATTGGGCAGGTCTACCGCCTTGCCATCCACGCCGAACTTCCAGCCATGGAATACGCAGCGCAAGCCGCAGTCCTCGTTGCGCCCGTAGTACAGGTCGGCACCGCGATGCGGGCAGACGGGTTCCACCAGTCCCACCCTTCCTTGCGTATCGCGAAAAGCCAGGAGTTTTTCGCCCATGACCTGCACGCGCACGGGCGGGCCGTCGGGGTCGGGCAGTTCGCGCGAGAGCGCGACAGGCTGCCAGTAGCGTCGGAAGTACTGGCCCATGGGTTGGTCCGGGCCGGTGAGCGTCAGCAGGTCGTTATCGGGGGCGGTCAGCATGGGAGATCCATCGGCGGAAAGGTTGACATCGGATTCAGGCGGGACGGCGGATACCGTAGGGGGCACCCCACTCCAGGCAGTCGTCCGTGGGGCCGGATGGCTCGAACTCGCAGCCGACCCAGCGATCCCACCCCAGCGCTTCCAGCTGCGCGAAGAAGAAAGGGAAATGGATCTCACCCGTACCGGGCTCATGGCGCCCCGGGGCGTTGCCGATCTGGATGTGACCGATGTGCGGCCACGCCTGCTTCAGCGTATTGGTGAGATTGCCCTCCTCCATCTGCACATGGAAGGTGTCGAAGCACAGCTTCACATTGGGCCGGCCCAGCGCTTCTATCAGGGCCACGCCTTGCTCGATACGGCTGTAGAAGTAGTCCGCGAAGCGTGCGCGGCAACAGGGTTCCAGGATCAGGGTCAATCCTTCACGCTCCAGCAAGGGGGCCGCGTAATCGAGGTTGCGCAGGAAGGTCTCGCGGCAACGCTCGTGCTCCGTTCCGGGGGGGACATTACCGGCCATCGCGTGGATCATGGGCTTGCCGACCTGCATCGCGTAGGCGACGGCGGTTTCCACGCTGCGGCGGAAGTCATCCTCGCGCCCGGGCAAGGCGGCGATGCCGCGTTCGCCCGCGGCCCAGTCGCATGGCGTCAGCACCTGTACCAGCCGCAAGCCGTTTTCATCCAGCAACCCGGCGATCTGGCGCGCGGGGTACTCGTAGGGGAAGGCCACCTCTACACCCTGGAAGCCTGCGCGCGCGGCGGCGCGGTACCGTTCCAGCATGGGCAGCTCGGTGTACATCCATCGAAGATTCGGATCGAAACGCAGCATTGTCGCGGCCTCCTTGCGCGTCCCCTCGTGATGGGGGAATAGGCGGTACTGTAGGGAGGGCGCTCAGGCGGATCAATCCGATTCGCCCAATCCTTGAATGAGGAAAGCTTATAGATGGCCCTCGGACCGCCCGCGCGGGCCCGGGTTAACCCTGGCGTTCAACGGCTGCGTTGTCGCTCATAATCACCTGATAAGAAACCCTGCGGCCCGGCTCCGGGACGTCCTGTGGCCCCACCGCGGGCCATGGCGTCCACCCTCCGGCTCGACGGGGCTCTCCAAGGGCGCAGCATGGAATTGAAATGGCTGGCTGATTTTCTGAGCGTGGCCGAGACGCAGAGTTTTTCGCGTGCGGCGGGCCTGCGGCATGTCACCCAATCGGCCTTGAGCCGGCGCATCCAGCAACTGGAACAGTGGCTCGGGGTCAATCTGTTCGACCGCACGGTCACGCCGGTGCGGCTGAGCCGCAGCGGCGAAGACCTGTTGCCGCGCGCGCGTGAATTGCTGCATCTTTTGCAGACGACGCGGGCGGAGGTCGGTCGCCAGGAAACCGTCGTGGAAGATGTGCTGTCGTTTTCCATGCTCAGCACCCTGTCCCTGACCTTTTTCCCCCATTGGGTGCAATCGCTGGGCGACGCGTGCGGCAGCTTCAGCTGGCGGCTCAACGACGCCCATACCCCGATGGCCGATAACGTGGCCAGCCTGGCCAGCGGCGAAAGCGATTTCCTGCTTACCTACGCGCATCCCCTGGTGCCCTTGGGCATGGATGCCGCAAGCTACCCCTTCCATAGCCTGGGCTACGAGAAAGTCCTGCCCGTGAGCGTCCCGGACCGCGACGGCAAACCGGTGCATGCCATACGCAAGGACGGGCCGGCCATCCGCTATCTCAGCTACGGTCCCTCGGCCTTCCTGGGCAATGCGTTGCGCGAGGTGCTGGCGCAGCGCCCGCTGCCGCTGAAAACGGTCTACCAGAACGCCGTGGGGGCCGGGCTGAAGGCCATGGCCTTGACCGGTGCCGGCGCGGCGTGGATCGCGGAAAGCCTGATCCGGGCCGAGCTTGACGCGGGCACGCTGGTCGCCGCGGGCGATGGCTCGTGGACGCTGGACGCGGAGATCCGTATCTATCGTTCGCTGGCGAACAGCCGGCCCGTGGTCGAGCGGTTCTGGTCAGCCATCGGCGCCAGCCTGGCGCGGCGCCAGCCGGTGGACTGGATCGGCGCCGCGGCATAACTCCCTGCGAAATCCGCGCCTGGCCTGCCGCCCCGGACTCAGCCGGCGCGGGGCTCCTTGTGGTGTCAACAGGCCCTAAGCCGTCATGCCTGCGCCCTTGCCATGGTATGGCAGATTCGCGTTCAGCAAGGCGCGGGAATACGGCTCGCGCGCGCGGCCATGGCGGAAATCGTCCTCGCTCATTTCCTCGATCAGGCGGCCGCGGTCCATCACCGCAACCCGATCGCACAGGTGGGCAACGACGGCAAGGTTGTGGCTGACCATGATGTACGTCAGGCCGCGCCGCGCGCGCAGCGTCTTCAGCAGGTTAAGGATTTCCGCCTGCACGGACACGTCCAGCGCCGACGTGGGTTCGTCCAGCAGCAGGATTTCCGGCTCGATGATCAGCGCGCGGGCGATGGCGACGCGCTGGCGCTGGCCACCCGACAGTTCGTGCGGATAGCGGTAGCGGAATGCCGGTCCCAGCCCGACCGCCAGCAAAGCCTCGTCGACGCGCGCCTGGCGCTGGTCCATGCCATGGATAACCAGGGGCTCCAGCAGCGCCTGCTGCACCATCTTGCGCGGATGCAGGCTCGCGTAGGGGTCCTGGAACACCATCTGGGTGCAGCGGTAGACCGCCTTGTCGCGCGCGCGCCCCACTTCCTTGTCCCGCAGCAGGATAGAGCCGTGGTAATCGGCGTTCAGGCCGGCGATGGCGCGCAGCAGCGTGGACTTGCCGCAACCGGATTCGCCGATCAGGCCGAAGGACTCCCCTGCCAGCACCTGGAACGAGACGTCGTCCACCACCGTCCTGGCGTCCTCGCCTTCGCCGAACGCCACGCGCAGGCCTATCGTCTCGACGATGCGTTCCCCCGGCCGCATCATGCGCGCCCCTCGCCGGCGGGCCGCAGCGGAAGCAGCCAGGCCGGGTCCCGCGCCACGGTCGCCAGCGTATCGACCTTGCGGTCCAGGCGCGGCAGGCAGTCCAGCAAGGCCCGGGTATAGGGATGCCGCGCGTGGCGCAGCGCGCTGGCGGGAATGTCCTCCAGGATCTGGCCGGCGTACATCACCAGCACGCGATCGCAGAAATCGGCCACCAGGTTCAAGTCGTGGCTGATGAACAGCAGGCCCGCGCCCCGCCGCGCGACCAGGTCGTCCAGGATGCGCAGCACCTGCCGCTGCACGGTCGCGTCCAGCGCCGATGTCGGTTCGTCGGCGACGATCAGGTCGGGTTCGGGGATCAGCATCATGGCGATCATGACGCGCTGGCCCATGCCGCCGGAAACCTCGTGCGGATACTGCCGGAACACGCGCTCCGGATCGCGGATATCCACGGATTCCAGCATCTGCAGCGCCTTGACGCGCGCCTGCGCGGCGCTGGCGCGGTGATGCAACCGGTACGCCTCGGTGATCTGGTGGCCGATCCGCATAAGGGGATTCAGGGAAAACTTCGGGTCCTGCAGGATCATCGAGATCCGGTTGCCGCGTATGGTGCGCATGCGCCTTTCGGAGGCGGCCAGCAGATCGATGCCGTCGAAGTTGATCTTGCCGGCTTCGATCCGCGCGGCCTTGGGGGCAAGTTTCATGATCGAACGGCCCGTCAGCGATTTTCCCGAGCCCGATTCGCCGACGATGCCGACCTTCTGGCGTCCGATGGCGAACGAGACGCCGCGCACGGCATGGTGGCCGTGGCGCGCGCCATCGAAGCGCACGTTCAGGTCTTCGACTTCCAGCAGCGTGTCAGCCATGGCGGGGATCCATCATGTCGCGCAGTCCGTCGCCGAACAGATTGAACGCCAGCCCGGCCAGCAGGATGGCGCAGCCCGGGACGGCGGCGATCCACCATGCCGTCATCAGAAACTGGCGTCCGGACGACAGCATGGCGCCCCACTCCGGACTGGGCGGCTGCGCCCCCAGGCCCAGGAAGCCCAGCCCCGCCGCGGTCAGGATGATGGATGCCATGTTCAGGGTCACCCGCACCACCACGGATGTCAGGCACATGGGGACGACGTGGCCCAGGATGATGCGCGCCGGCGATGCGCCCTGCAGCCGCACCGCCGCGATGAAATCCGACTTGCGTATCGCCAGGCTTTCGGCGCGGGCCAGGCGCGCGATGGGCGGCCAGGAAGCCAGGGAAATCGCCACGACCGCGTTTTCGATGCCCGGTCCCAGCGCGGCGACGAAGGCCAGCGCCAGTATCAGGCTGGGGAAGGCCAGGAAAATGTCGACCGCGCGCATGATGACGATATCGGCCCAGCCGCCGAAATAGCCCGCCACGGTCCCCGCCAGCAGGCCCACGGGCGCGACGATGACCGCGGTCAGGCCGACGATGTACAGCGTGATGCGGGTGCCGTAGACCAGCCGGCTGTATACGTCGCGGCCCAACTCGTCGGTGCCCAGCCAATGCCGGGCCGAGGGCGCCTGCAGGCGCGCGGCCAGGTTCTGCGCATAGATGTCGTGGGTGGCCAGCAGCGGCGCCAGGATGGCGATCAGCACGAAAGCCACGATCACGCAGAAGCCCGTCATGGCGGGAGGATTGCCCGCCAGGCGGCGCCACCGCAGCCATGCCTGCTGGACGCGGGCATGCCAGGGCGATCGCGGGATCGGCGCCCGTATCCATTCCGAGAATCGCGCGCGCGGCGGCGTGCCGCCGGTCTTGGTGTGCATGGCGGGCCTCACCGCGTTCTAGGGTCGACGATCCGGTACAACAGATCGCAAAGAAGGTTCAGGACCACGAATATCAGGCCGATCAACAAGGTGCAGCCGACCACGGCGTTCATGTCGCCGGCCAGCAGCGCATTGGTCAGGTAGCGCCCGAAGCCGGGCCAGGCGAAGACCGTTTCGATCAATACGGCGCCTTCCAGCAGGAAGGCGTACGACAGCGCGACCACGGTGACCACCGGCACGGCGACATTGCGGAAAGCGTGTATCCACACGGTGCGCGCCCAGGACAGGCCCTTGGCGCGAGCCGTGACCACGTACTCCTGGCCCAGTTGCTCGATCATGAAGCTGCGGGTCATGCGGCTGATATACGCCATGGCGCTGAATCCCAGGATGGAGGCAGGCAGGACGATGTGGCCGAACACATTGGCGAAGACGTCCCAGCTGCCGGACAGCGCCGCGTCCAGCAGGTAAAAGCCGGTGCCGTCCGCCAGGTCGAATTCGTAGGCGAGGTCGATGCGTCCCGGCCCGCCGATCCAGCCCAGCGTGCCGTACAGCAGCACCAGGCCCATCAGGCCCAGCCAGAAATTGGGCGTCGAATGGCCCAGCAGCCCGACGACGCGCACGGCGTGGTCCAACCAGGTATCGCGATACATCGCCGAGAAGACGCCGGCCGGAATGCCCAGTCCGGTCCCGATGAGGACCGCCACGCTGGCCAGTTCCAGCGTGGCGGGAAACACGCGCGCGATATCCTGCAGCACGGGCTTGCCGGTGGTCAGCGACGTGCCCAGGTCCAGCGTCAGGATGCCGTGCAGGTAGGAGCCGAACTGGACGATCAGCGGTTGGTCCAGGCCGAGCTGGTGGTACATCGCGTCATAGGCTTCCTTGGTGACGTTATCCCCCAGCACCGCGACGACCGGATCCAGCGGCAACAGCCGGCCGATGAAGAACGTCAGCGCGGCCAGTCCCAGCAGCGTGATGCACACCGACAGCACCGTGCGGCCCGCGGCCCGGGCCTTCGCCAGCAGGCGATTGCGCGCCTGCACGGGATCGGGGCGGCGCGGCTGCCGCGGGGCTTGCGGTTCGGCGAGTGGCGGCGTTGCCGTCGTCATGCGCCCCCCTTACTTCGACGCGCTGTCGTAATAGACGCGAAAGCCATTCCAGGTCCAATTGTGGACCTCCTTGCGTACGCCGGCCACGTCATAGGTCTGGAACATGACGGCGATCGGTCCCTTCCGCATCCACTCCTCCTGCAACCGCGCATACATGGCGTTGCGCTTGGCGGGGTCGCCTTCGAGCAATGCGGCCTGGACCTCCGCATTCATGCCCTTGTCCTGCCACGACGTGCGCCAGACCGGATACTGGGTAAGCTTGGCCTCGGCGCGGTTGTCGGGGTTGTAGACCATGCGCGAGGCATTGCCGTGGGCGTCCGGGACGCTGGTTTGCCACGCCTGCATGCCGGTCTGATATTCGCGGCCGCGGATACGGCTGAACAACTGGCTATTGGCCATGCGTTCCAGCGTCAGCGTCACACCCACCTTGGCCGCGTTCTGCTGCACGCTTTCGGCGATCGGCGACGCATAGGGCAGCGTGCCGATCAAGACCGAGGCCTTGAAGCCGTTCGGGTAGCCGGCCTCGGTCAGCAGCTGCTTGGCCTTGGCCAGGTCCAGCTTGAAAGGCTCGCCGGCCTTGGCGTCCAGCGCCCCGGTGGCGCCCAGTTGCACGAAGCTGGCCCGCGGCACCCCCATGTAGGCCATGACGGTCTTGCCCAGGCCGTCGTAGTCCACCAGGTAGCGCATGGCCAGGCGGACCTTCTCATTGGCGAAGATGGGATCGGCGGTATTGAACGTCCAGAGCACCAGCTGCGGCTTGAGCACCTTGCGGATGGACAGGTCATTGGATTTTTCCATCGCGGCCAGGTCGTCCGCACCCAGGTCGCGCGCCACATCGACGTCGCCCTTCTCCAGCAGCAGGCGCTGCGTGCCGGGCTCCGCCACATGGCGGATAAGTATCCGCTTCAAGGCGGGCTTGGGGCCCCAGTAGTCGTCGTTGGCCTGCAGCACCACCGATTCGCCGGCATGCCAGCTGACCAGGCGGTAGGGGCCGATGCAGGCCGTGTTGGTGGTAAGGAATTTGTTGCCCATGTCATTGTTCTGGGCCTTGGACATGATGGTTTTCATGTCCAGCACCGCCGATACGCGGTTCGCCGCGATAGCCTGCAGTACCAGCGTGGTGGGATACGGCTTGTCCAGCTTCAGCACCAGCGTGTCATCGTCGGTGGCGACGATGCGCTGGTCGACGTTGTCCTTGCTGAACCCGTATTCGGTCAACGCGGCGGCATTGCCGAAGCCCAGCTTGACGACGCGGCGCATCCCCTGCTCCACATCGTGCGCCGTGGCGATATTGCCGGAGGGAAACCTGGCCCCCTTGCGCAGGTGAAAGGTAATCTGCATGCGATCGGGCGATACGTCCCAGCTCTGCGCGAACGCCGGGATCACTTTGGACGCATCCTTGGGATCGAACTGGGCCAGCGAGTCGCAAATGTTGTCCATCAGCTCGCCGGTGACCACCTCGCCGATCTGCGCGGGATCGAAGGTGCTGATGGCGTCGATATTCCACGCCATCACCAGCGCCGACTTCGGCGTCGCGGCCTGCGCGGCCGCGGACAGCAGCAGTACCGGTATCCAGAGGAGCGCGCCGGCCCCGAATTTTCTTGCCATGGAAATCCCCTTGATGCGTGTTCCGCTTGCGTGCCTCCCGCCGGCGGCACGGTGCGATGGCCGATGGCCTATGGTTGACGGCTCATGCGGCCTTGGACGGCCGCGGTTGTATCGGCGGGTTGACCGAATCCGGAATCGGGCACACATACGGCATGCGCTGCGTCCGCTCCTGATGGTCCTTCTTGGCCCTGGCCATCAGCGTTTCGTCGTTCAGTACTTCGAGCGCCGTGCCGGCCATGATGCGGGCCGCGTGCACCATGCCCTTGTGCGCGGCAGGCGATTTTCCCTGCGCCACCACCTGCCAGGAATGGCCCGGCGTGCCGATGGCCTGCGTCGCCACGCGCGCCTGGATCGTCGGCACGACCCAGCTGACGTCGCCGACATCGGTCGAGCCGATCATCAGCTCGCCCTTGGCCTCGATGGGCACGATGAAGTCGCACAGCGGCGTGGCGCGCGGCTCCACCCCCGCGCGCCGGTACGCGGCGCTGATGTCCTCTTCGCTGAGCGTGGCCTGGATGCTGGCGGCGAATGCCATGTCCTGCGCATCGAAAGGCACCGGCCCCAGCCGCTGCATGACCTGGTACATCGCCGCTTCCAGCGGCTTGTTGGGCAGCATGTTCGACAGCGCGCTCATGATGCTGTATTCGACGTGGGTTTCCGTCATCAGCGCCGCGCCCTGCGCCACCTTCTTGACGCGTTCGTTCAGCGCCAGCATGCCGGGCAGGTCGCGCGCGCGTATGGCATAGCGCACCTTGGCGCTGGCCTGCACCACATTGGGCGCGATCCCGCCGCTGTCGAGCATCGCGTAATGGATGCGGGCATCCGAGGGCATGTGCTCGCGCATGTAGTTCACGCCGACGTTCATCAGCTCCACCGCGTCCAGCGCGCTGCGTCCCAGATGCGGCGCGGCCGCCGCGTGCGACGCGCGGCCCGTGAAGTGGAAGTCCATGCGCGTGTTCGCCAGCGACTGGGCCTCGTCCACGCGTGTCATCGCGGCCGGATGCCAACTGATGGCGATGTCCACGTCCTTGAAGCAGCCTGCCCGCACCATGAAGGCCTTGGCGGCGCCGCCCTCCTCGGCCGGACAGCCGTAGTAGCGCACGCGGCCGGGCTTGCCGGTCTCGGCCAGCCATGCCTTGACGGCGGCGGCGGCCATCAGCGAGGCCGAGCCCAGCAGGTTGTGCCCGCAGCCGTGCCCGTGTCCATTGGCGTGCACTTCCTTGTGTTCCGTCGCGCCGGCCACCTGGCTCAGGCCGGGCAGCGCATCGTATTCGCCCAGGATGGCAATGACCGGGCCGCCCTCGCCCGCCTCGCCCATCACGGCGGTCGGGATGCCTCCCATATCCTCGGTGACGCGGAAGCCGTACCGGCGCAGCGTCTCGGTGTGGGCGGCGACGCTGCGGAATTCGGTGTAGGCGATCTCCGGCGTCTCCCAGACGCTGTCGCTCAAGGCCGCGAACGCGCCGGTGTGCTCGTCGAAAAAGGGTAAGAGCGGGTCCAGGGATGTCATCGGGATGTCCTTTGCATCGGGAAATGGGGAGCTACAGGTGTCGGTCCAGGAAGGCTTCGAAAGCGGCGAAGACCGCCTGGCGGTTCGATCGGCGCCCGAAGCCGTGGCCTTCGTGCGGAATGCGCAGGTATTGCACAGGCTTGCCCAGGCCGCGCAGGACCGAATAAAGCATTTCGCTTTCCCCCGGCGTGACGCGCGGGTCGTCCATGCCGTGCACGATCAGCAGCGGCGCCTGCAGGCGGTCCATGCGGTGTATCGGCGAGATCTCGGCGAGCAGTTCCGCGTCGGCGCGCGGGTCGCCGTATTCGGCCGCGCGCAGGTCGCGGCGCCACGGGCCGGTGGTTTGCAGCAAGGTATGGAAATTGGCGATGCCGTAGAAATCGACGCCCAGCTTCCAGGCACCGGGATAAGCGGTCAGCCCGGCCAGTACCATGAATCCGCCGTATGAGCGGCCGAACAGGCCGACCCTGCCGCGATCCACGTCGGCGCGGCCGTCCAGCCACTGGCGCACCGCGTGCAGGTCCCGCACGCTATCCATGCGGCGGTATTTGTCGTCCAGTTCGTGGTACCGCCGGCCGTAGCCGGTGGAGCCGCGCACATTCGGCGCGACCACCATGATGCCGCGGCTGGCCAGGTACTGGACGTCGCCGCGGAAGTTGGACGACCAGGTCATGGCCGGCCCGCCGTGCACGATGACGATTACCGGATAGCCCGAAGGCGGCGGCGGCGTCGCGGGCCGGTAGACGAAACAGGGCACGCCCAGGCCGTCGAAGCTGGTCGCAAGGGCTACCTCGGGCTCGATGAAATCCGCGGGCGACAGCGCGCCCGCATCCGATACCACCAGCGGCGCGGCCTGGGCGTCGGCCGCCCGCGCGGTCCAGATCGACGGCGGCGTGCGCGCGCCCTCATAGGGGAAAACCAGGGTGTCCGTGCCGGGGATCCAGGCGAGCGAGCCGGCGATCCCGGGCGGCAGCCCTTCGATGCAGCGGTCCTGCCCGCCGGCCGCATCGCGCAGGCAGAGACGATGCCAGCCGTGGTCGTTCACCACGTAGCCCAAATGGCCATCGCCCGCGATGGCCATGGCCTCGATGGATTTGCCGCTTTCCTCGACCAGCCATTGGACCGCGCCGCCGTCGGCCGGGACGAAGCCGATGCGGAAGTGGTCGCTGTCCTGGTCGCACAGTACGTGGAAACCGCTGCCGTCGCGGCGCATGCGCGCGGCGCGGTATTCCGCGCGCCCCGTATGCGGCAGCAGGTTCTCCACGCTGCCCGTCCCGATCGTCACGCGCTGCAGGACCTGGTCGTGCGGACCGCCCGACCAGTCCCTGACCAGCAGCGATTCGCCGTCGGGGAAATAGGCCAGCACATCCCGATAGCCCGAAGCCGCCAGCACACGGGTGGCCGCACGCGTGGCCACATCCATGACGTAGACGTCCATATCCGCCTTCGACCGCGCATTCGCGCTATAGGCGATATGCGTGCCATCGGGCGACCAGCAGCCCCAGGCATGCACCGTGGCGGGATCGTCGGTCAGCGCGACGGGCGTCCGATCGCCGTCGCGCAGCAGCCAGAACCGGTGCCGCTCGTCGCCGCCGCAATCGGTGGTGAACAGCAGGTCATGCGAACGGGGGCTGTACGCCAGCGTGCCCACCGGCTCGTCCATGTCGGTCAACCGCCGGGCCACCCCGCCCTCCAGCGGGCGGGTCCATATCTGGTGCGTGCCGCTGGCGTCGCTCAGGTAGGCGATGTGCTTGCCGTCGGCGCGGGGCGTCGGGCGGATGACCGCCTCGATGTCCATATAGGGCGCGATCGACGAGGCGGCCGCGGCGGCAGCGGTGTCTTGCATGGCGTGCGGGTCCGATGAAGGGCTGGGCGCGGGAGGCGGGATCCAGTCATCGAGTATGGAAGCGCGCCCGGTACGCGTCCAATTCGGATATCTCATCGGCCTATGCGTGGGCGGAATAGCCACGGGCGGCGGGACGCCCCCATTCGCGTCCGGCTTGGATAATTATATGTAATTCTTATAATTCTTAATAAACAAATATTATTCTCCCAGCAAGCGAGCTGATATGTTTCCACTCTGCCGATACACAAGAAAAACACATCACAGTGGAGACATAATGAAGCAATCCGCCAAACTGGCCTGCGCAATTGCCCCGGCGTTCTGCGCGGCGGCCTTCGCCGCGACAGCCGCCGGAACCGCCGACTCGCCTCAAGGCGCGGCGCTGTCCTATCCGACCAAGCCGATCACCCTCGTCGTCCCCTTCCCTCCCGGAGGACTGGCAGACCTCGTCGCGCGCCCGCTCGCGACGAAACTGGGTGCGGCGCTCAAGCAGCCGGTCATCGTCGAGAACCGAGGTGGCGCGTCGGGCACCATCGGCACCGGCCACGTGGCCAGCGCCGCGCCCGACGGCTACACACTGCTGTTCGCGACCGCGAACGAAATCGCGGTGTGTCCCGTGCTGTACCACAACCTGACCTACGATACCTACAAGTCGTTCACCCCCATTTCGCAGGTGGTCGACTTTCCGGCGGTACTGGTCACCCCGCAGTCCGGTCAGGAAGACTTCGCCCAGTTGGTCAAGCGCGCGCGCGCCAAGCCGGGCAAGGTGGCATTCGCGTCGTCGGGCGCTGGCAGCACCAATCACCTTACCGCCGAGGTTTTCCGCAAGTCCGAAGGCCTCGATATCATCAACGTGCACTACAAGGGCGGCGGTCCCGCCATGGCTGACGTCGCGGGCGGGCACGTCGACGCCATGTTCGCCACGCTGCCATCGGCGCTTCCCCTGATCCGGGCCGGCAAGCTGAAAGCCCTGGCGACGACCGGCGCGACGCGGTCGGCCGTCCTGCCGGACGTACCCACCCTCCTGGATCTCGGCGTCAAACAGGGCGACATCACGGTGTGGGCCGGCGTGCTCGCACCGGCTGGCCTGCCTGCGGAGATCACGCAACGCCTGAACGCCGAAATCAAGAAGATCGTGACGGATCCTGGATTCGTATCGTTCCTGCGGCAAAATGGGGCTGACCCGCTCTACTCGACACCGGACCAGTTCGCCAGGAGCATTCGCGCCCACCGCGAGTTCTGGGAACCCATCATCAAAACCGCGGGCATTTCGGTCGGCCAATGAACGCAACCACGCTTATCGGGCAGTTCGCCGAATTCGCGGCCGGAACGGCCGTGGCGGACGTCCCCGCTTCCGCTGTCGACCAGGCTCGTCTATGCCTGGTGGACTGGTTCGCCGTCGGTATCGGTGCCGCCGGCGACGCGCAGGCCGCCGCCGTGGCGAAGGCATTGGAACAAAGACAGGACAACCGGCGCGGCGCGGCGACGCTATTGACAGGCGGCCAGGCCAGTGCGGCGGATGCGGCGCTGGGCAATGGCGTGTTCTCGCACATCCTTGATTTCGACGACACCCATGTGCCTTCCATCCTGCACGGCAGCGGCCCCCTGTGGGCGGCGCTGCTCGCCGTGGGAGAAACGCAGGGCATCGCCGAAGATCGCCTGCTGTCGGCCTTCGCAGTAGGCTTCCAGGTAGGGGCGCGGCTGGGCAGCCAGGGCCTGGGCGAACGGTTGACACGCCAGGGCTGGCATGCCACGCCCGTGCTCGGACGCGTTGCCGCCGCGGCCGCCATCTCGCATGCGCGGCAGTTCGATCCCGTCATGGCAGCCCATGCGATCGCGCTCGCGGCATCCCAGGCCACGGGATTTACCCGCTCGTTTGGCACCATGGCCAAGCCGCTGAATGCCGGCCGGGCCGCATCCGATGCGATGCTGGCCGCCGATCTGGCCCACGCATCCGTGCGGGGTCCCCTCGGCATCCTGGACGGACCGGACGGCCTGGTCCAGACACTGCTGCAGGACCACGGGCTGACGCTCGATCATGCGGTCCAGGGCCTGTCCGAACCGCCCTGGGAAGTTTCCAGGAACAGCTTCAAGCCCTATGCTTCCTGCCAATTGACCCACGCGGCCATCGATGCCGCGCGGGCGCTATCGCGCCAGTGCGCCCCGCAGCGCCTGCGCAGCATCCGCGCCCGCATACATCCGCTGGCATTGAAAATCGCGGGACGTGAAACGGCGCGGACATCGGCCGAGGGGAAATTCAGCCTGCGCTTCTGCATTGCCCTGGGCCTGAGCGGATATCCCGGCTCCATGCATGATTTTAGCGACGAAAGGATATCCGACCCGGCCTTGCAATCCCTGGCCGGCAAGGTCGAGCTTATCGCCGATGCGACGCAGACGCGCACCTCCGCGCGGCTGGAAATCGACGACGAAGACGGGCACCAGGCCGTTCATTCGATTCCCCACGCATTCGGCAGCATCGAAAACCCGATGCGGTGGGAGCATTTGGAACGGAAGTTCTTCGACCTTGTCCACGATCGGCTGCCGGCCGATCGGGCTCGCGCCCTGTTTCATACCCTGTCGAATTTCGGGCAGCCAGGCGGCCTGCCCTATGGCATGAGCCTGCTGCGGCCGGGCGAATAGGCACATCGCGCGGCCCTCGCAGCCTTCGCGGCCTTACGGGCCGGGCGCGTAGCGCCTGGTCCGTCGCGCGGTAAGCGCGCGCTCCACCACGGTGCGCGTCACCTGGGGCGCCAGCGTCTCGATGAACGAATAGGCATACCGCCTGAGATGGTGCTTGCGGCTGACGGCCACATAGGTCGTACTCGCCGGAAACAGATGGCTTACGGAAATGGCCTTCAAGGTAAGGTCGCGCGCGGGGTCGAATACCAGATCCGGCACCACGGCCACGCCCAGTCCATGTTCCACATAAGCCTTCACGACATCCGCGTTGGTTGCCTTCAGCAAGGCGGGACCGGGCGGAGGCACCTGGCTGAGCGTGCGCATCAGGGTCTCGGCCGTTTGCGAGGGTTCATACAGCACGATCGGATGCTGGATGATGTCCTGCAGGCTGACCTTCTTTTTGCGCAGAAGCGGATGCCCCTGGTTCACGAGCAGGATGCGCTGGTATGTCTGGAAGGGAATGTAGACCAGCTCGGTATCCCCATCCTTGCATTGACTCAGTATCCCGATGTCGGCGGATCCCGCCACCAGCGCGTCCTGGATAGCCTTGCCGCTTTCGGGCCGGATACTGATGTGCACGTCGGGATAGCCCTCGCGGAATCGCTGAAGCACCGCCGGCAGGCGGAATCGTGCCTGCGTGTGGCTGGCAGCGATCACCAGCGTGCCACTGTTTTCGAGTTGCTGTTCCCCGCCGATCGCCTTGATCTCGTTGACCTCGGACAGGATGCGCTGCGCGCGTTCGATGACCTTCTGCCCATCCGGGGTGATGCCCACCAGGCGGCGGCGTTGCCGCTGGAAGATCGTCATGCCCAGCTCGTCCTCAAGCAGCTTGATTTGCGTACTGATATTGGGCTGCGAGGTATGCAGTACCTCCGCCGCCTTCGACACCTTCAACGCGTGCCGGGATACCTCGCAGATATACCTGAGCTGCTGGATGTTCATCGCGCGACCTGTTCTATAAGTTTTCCTGATTTTATTTCATAAATTCCTATTATTAACAATCCGGTGCCGATGCTAGGATGCGCCGCATAGCCACACAGGGGCCGAAGCCCTGGAACGGAGAGAGACAACCATCGTGCGACGTATCATTCACAACCTCCTCGCGGCCACGCTGATGGTGGCATCCGCCGGCGCCGGCAACGCAATCGCGGGCACCTACCCCGCGGGACCGGTCACCGTCGTCGTCCCCTTCAGCGCAGGCGGCGGCAGCGACAGTGTGGCGCGCCTGATCAGCGCCAAACTGGGCGAGCACTTCAAACACACCTTCATCGTCGAAAACAAGCCGGGCGGTTCCACCAATCCGGCCAACGAATACGTCATTCGCGCCGAACCGAACGGCCAGAAACTGTTGCTGGGCCAGGTCACCCTGTCGATCAATCCCTCGCTGATGCCAGGCCTGCCCTATGCGCCGCTGCGCGATCTGGTCCCCGTCGCGCACATCGGCGATACCCCCGTGATCCTGGTGACGTCGCCGCAGTTTCCGCCCACCGATCTCGCTTCGCTGATGGACTATGTTCGACAGCGCCCGGGAAAGATCAACTTCGCCTCCGGTGGGGTGGGTACCTCCGTACACCTGGCCGGCGAGCTATTCAAACTGCGGACCGGACTGGACATGGCACATATTCCGTATCGGGGCAGCGCGCAGATGGTGACCGACCTGATCGGCGGCCAGGTGCAGATGATCTTCAACACCGCTTCCTCCGTCGTGCCCATGATCAAGGCCGGAAAGCTGCGGGCGCTCGCGGTGTCGGGCGCGCATCGGCTGCAGGCGCTGCCCGATGTCCCGACGTTCAAGGAAGCGGGCCTGGACAACTTCGATGCGCCCTCCTGGTATGGGCTGATGGCGCCGAAGGGAACGCCCGATCCGATCGTCCGGATCCTGAACACGGCCGTCAACGAGGCTCTGCGGGAACCCGAGGTCAAGGAGGCGCTGTCCGAGATCGGCGTAGAACCCGCCGGTGGAACGCCGGCAGAGTTCGAACATTATCTGCACGACCAACAGACCATGTGGGCGAACGTCATCCAAACTGCCCACATCAAGATCGATCCATGACACACAAGGATTATCCGAGCATGCCCTCGTCTCTTTCCGAGCAAGAAACCCTGCGATCCGTATCGCCGTCCGATCTGTCGGCCATGCTGAGCGATGGGGCCGAATTGGCCCTGATCGACGTCAGCGAGGAAGGCCAGTTCGGGATGGGGCACATGCTCCTGGCGGTGAATATCCCCTACAGTGTGCTCGAACTCCAGGCGCCCACGCTGGTGCCGCGGAAAAACTGCCGCGTGATCCTGGTGGACCATGGCGGCGGGATTGCCGCGCGCGCGGCGCGCCGCCTGCAGGCGATCGGGTACACCGACGTCGCTGTGATCGAGGGCGGTGTCGCCGCCTGGGAAGAGGCCGGCCACCAGCTGTTCCAGGGGGTCTACGTCGCCAGCAAGGCCTTCGGGGAATGGGTCGAACAGCACTTCCATACGCCGCGCATCCGTCCCGAAGAACTGGCCGCCCTGCTGGAGAAGCAGGCGGACGTGCGCATTCTGGATCCGCGCACCGTCAACGAGCATGCGGCCAACCATGTTCCGCGAGCGGTCAGTTGCCCCAGCGCGGAACTGGTGTATCGATTCGACGATATTGTTTCGTCACCGGAAACCCTGGTCGTGGTCGCCTGCGGCGGTAGAACCCGCGGCATCGTCGGGGCGCAGTCGCTGATCAATGCCGGCGTGCCGAACCGGGTCGTGGCATTGGCCGACGGCAATCACGGCTGGAAGCTGGCGGGCTTGGCCCTGGAAGCGGGGTTGCACGAGGGCTACGAGCTTGTCACGGACGAAACGAAACGGCGCGCGAGCCAGCGCGCGAAGCGCATCCGCGACGACCACCGGATCACGCAACTGGACCAGCCCACCATCCAGGCATGGGTCGCCGATGCCTCCCGGACCACCCTGCTGTTGGACGTACGCACGGCGGAGGAATACGCCGAAGGCCATTACACCGGCGCGCGCCATGCGCCGGGTGGACAACTCCTGCAGGCCACCGATCGATGGCTGGGCACGCTGGGCGCCCGGGTGGTCCTGATCGACACGGACGGAACCCGCGCCGCGGTCATCTGCCATTGGCTGCGCTGCATGAACTGGGATGCCTACACCTTCGTTTACGAAGGCAGCGCCGGACAGGCGCCCCAGCCGGATACGGCGGCGCAGGCGCTGCGCAACGCCGGCAGCAAAAGCGCCGACGAAGCGGCCCGCGTGACGGTGCAGTCGCAGGCCGGGGCCATGCGGGAGGCGCGGCATCTGGTGTTCATCAGCCCCCAGGATGCCGCGCTGGCCATGCGTGCCGGGGCGGTCGCGGTCAGTTTCGACCGCAGCGCGGACTACCTGCAGGCGCATCCGGAAGGGTCGATCTGGGCCAACCGGGCGAACCTGGGCCCGGTGCGGGCATTGCTGCAAGGGAAACGCTCGCTCGTGCTGTTCTCGCACGACGGCAGCGCGGCGGAGCTCGCCGCCATCGACCTGCGGGAATCCGCGCCGGATCCCGAACGGCAGGTGCGCATTGTGCGTGGCGGCATGCAGGCGTGGAAGGATGCGGGGTACGCGGTCGCCGGCGCCGACGAAGACGCATTGGCGCAGGAAGACCGGATCGACACGCTTTACTGGATGCACGACCGGCGCCAGGGTAACAAGGACGCCATGCGGCGCTATCTGGAGTGGGAAAAGGGCTTGCTCGACCAGCTGAAGCGCGACGGATACGCGTTTTCGGCACCCGGATCCAGGCAATAATCAGCCGCGGCAAGGAGGAACATACATGGCTGGCTTTATCGACATTACCGCCCAGGATGGCAGAACATTCCAGGCCTGGCTGGTTGAACCGCGCAACGCCGGGACGGGCGCGCACGGCGCCGTCATCTTTCTGGCGGAAGCCTATAACGTGAACGGGTGGGCGCGCGCCACCGCGCAGCAGTTCGCCGACGCGGGCTTCCTGGTGCTGGCGCCCGATCTGTACTGGAGGCAGGCACCGGGCACTTACCTCGAATACACCCCTGCCTCGCAGCAGGTATGCCGGGCCCTGTACGCCGGGATGGATTTCGATGCCGCCATCCAGGACACGGTCGCATGCATGGAACACATCCGCCGCCATCCCGCCAGCAACGGCCGCGCCGGGCTGGTCGGATATTGCCTGGGAGGGAAGATCGCATTCCTGACGGCCGCCCGGGCTGCCCCCGACGCATCCATCGGCTACTACAGCATCGACCTGGACGAGTATTTCGACGAAACCGCGGCGATCGCCTGTCCCAGCGCCTTTCATTTCGGGGCGCTGGACCAGCGCGTTCCCGCACGCTACGCCGACGAGATCCGGCAACGCAAGCGGCAGGCGCAGGATCTCGACGTACTGGTCTATCCGAAGGCCGGCCATGGCTTCGCCCGTAGCGGCCAGCCGCCCTACGAGCCCGAGTCCGCCTCGCAAGCGAACCGCCACACCCTGGATCTGCTGGGCCGGGCCCTGGCCTAAGGGCCCCCGCGGGCCGCGACGGACCATGCCGGCGCGCCCGCCACGGGCCAATCGACCAACCCGCGCCCCCTCGCCTACCTGCGATTGCGCCGTGTCCGGATACGTTCGGCGGCACGCCTGGCCGCCGCGACGAACTCCCTGAAGCCCGGATGATCCAGGATGGTGTGGTGGTGCGCCATCACGATGGCGTACTCGCCGAAATTCGATGGCGTGCGCAGGATACTGATCGAACCGGCATCCTCGGACTCCCGCGCGGCGCGATCGGGCGCGATGGATAGGCAATCGCTTTTCGCGACCAGGTGAAGATGCGATAGGAACGACAGCGACGCGATCATCGCCGTCGGTGCCGCGATGCCTTCGCGCGCGAATATATCGTTCAGGGTTTTGCGCGAACTGCTATGCGAGCGTGGCAGGATCCACGAGTATCCCGCCAGGTCGCGCAGCTCCACGCGGGCTTTCTTCGCCAGCGGATGATGCCTG
Organism: Bordetella sp.; assembly: GCF_057362025.1. NCBI lineage: Bacteria > Pseudomonadati > Pseudomonadota > Betaproteobacteria > Burkholderiales > Alcaligenaceae > Bordetella > Bordetella sp. Next base: position 30,413 of record NZ_JBMQQZ010000053.1, read on the forward strand.
CCCGCCACCAGGACCACGGCCTCTTCGTACAAGGTCTCCATCGCGAAGCGGTTCCCGGCTTCGTCCATGGCGGCCGGGCGCCGGCCGATGAAGCAATCCAGTTCGCCTTCCGTCAACAAGGACTGGAACTGATTGGAAGTGCCTTCCAGGATCTCCAGCTGGAATTGGTCGCCCATGCCATCCAGCTCGCTCAAGAGTGCCGGCACGAACACATGCGTGACGCGCGGTATGCAGCCCAGCCTTAAGCGCATCCGGCGCGAGGTATTCAGGGTGTCCAGCGTACCCAGGGCTTTCTCCGCGTAGATCGCGCTGCCGATCCAGTCGCGTGCCTCTGGCAGCACCGTGCAGCCCTTATGGCTGCGCTCGAACAGGCGATGGCCGACGATGAGTTCGGCATCGCGCAACAGATTCGTCACCTGCGGCTGGGGTAGCGCGAGCGCGCGCGCGGCGGCGTGGATGGACCCCAGCCTGGCGACCATCACCAGCGTTTCGATGTGGCGGCGCTCCAGCCTTTCCGCGGATTTCTTCGGCATGCCGGGTCCCGTCCAGATGATGGATTTTACATATCACTCGATAGCCTATTGATATTCTATTCAGTATCTCCGCGAATCTCTATAGTTCGACCAAAGATCAACGAGCGGAGACAAAAACCATGAAGATTTCAAGACGGCAATTCGCCGCGGCCGCGGGCCTGGTCCTGCTGCCCCTGCTGGGTTGTGCGCGCGGCGTAATGGGAGGTGCCGACGACTTTCCGGCGCAGACGATACGGTGGGTAGTGCCCTTCCCCGCGGCCGGCAGCATCGATGGGGTGGCGCGGGTGGTCGCGCGAAAGATGAGCGAGATCCTGGGCCAGCAAATCATCATCGATAACCGGGCCGGCGCCGGCGGCCGTGTCGGCGCCAAGCTGGTCGCGGATGCCAGGCCCGACGGATACACGCAGCTGTTTACGCTGAACACCACGTACACCATCGACAAGGCGCTATTCAAGAACCTGGCCTACGATCCGGACCGGGCATTCGAGCCGGTATCCATCATCGCGGAAACGTCGGAGATGCTCGTCGTCAGCCCGACGCTGAAGGTCAAGAACCTGCAGGCCTTCATGACGCTGATGAAGGCGCACCCGCGCGAATACAACTACGCGTCCTCCGGTGTGGGTGGATCGCTGCATCTGGCCATGCTCTATTTTCGGTCACTGACGGGCCTGGAGCTGGTGCATGTTCCGTATAAGGGCGGCCCCCCGGCCGTGACGGACCTGATGACGGGCCGCGTCGCGGCGATGTTCCTGAACACGCCCGCGGCCTCTCCCTACATACGCAATCACCAGATCCAGGCCCTGGGCGTAAGCACGAAAAGCCGTTCGCCCTACATGCCCGATATCCCCACCATCGCCGAAGCCGGCGTACCCGGCTTCGATATATCGGTCTGGTTCGGTCTATCGGTTCCTGCCGGTACGCCACGGTCCGTCATTGACAAAATGCACGACGCCGTCGTCAAGGCACTGAAAGATCCGGCCGTACGCAAGGAATTGGCGAACATCGGGGCCGATCCGGTCGGCGACACGCCTGGCGAATTCGCCGCTCGCAGAGATGCCGAAAGCGCCAAATGGACCAAAGTTTTCAAAGAGAACCACATCACGTTGGAGTAAGGAAACCATGCCGCAAACTGCCTATCACATGCTGGAAGTCCCTCGCCTGCCCCCCAAGCCGCGGACGCGCAGCATGATCGTCATGTCGGAAACCTGCATCCCGCTGCGGCAGACCGAAGACCTGATCGAAGTGGCCGGATCGCTGATCGACTACGCCAAACTGACCGACCACTCCGGCCTTATCGACCGCCATTCCGAAGCCTGGATACGACGCAAGATCGCCCTCTACAACGACCATGGAATCCCGGTCATACCCGGCGGCATCCCTTTCCAGGTCGCCGTGATCCAGGGCAAGGTCAACGAATTTCTGCAGGCGGTGCGCGACCTGGGTTTCGCCGGTGTGGAGATGAGCGAAGACACGATGCCGCCGCTGGAAACGGGCTACCGCGAAGACCTGATCCGCCGCGCGCTGGACATGGGGCTTCCCGTCATGACGGAGATGGGACGCAAGAACGTCGACATCCCTTTCAATGCCGACGAGATCTGTGAACAGATTCTGCGCGACGTCGAACTGGGCGTGTCCAAGGTCTACCTGGAAAGCGCGGAGATCCAGGAAATCTTCGAGGCGGATCCCGCCGCCCTGGACAAGATCGCGAGCCTGGGAAAGAACGAGTTCCTGCTGTTCGAACTGGGTTTGCAAAACGCCCAGGAGAAGGCCGCATGGCTGGTCGAGCGCTACGGCATGGACATCAACTTCGCCAGTGTGTCGCCCGCCGACGTCGTTCCGGTCGACGCGATCCGCCGTGGCGTGCATCGCAAGGCGGGATTTTCCTACGTCACGCAGTACGGCAGGCAATAGCGCGGCGGACGCGGCAAGGAGACACACCATGACTGGCGTTCTGACCGGCAAGACAGTCGTCATTACAGGGGCAAGCCGAGGCATCGGACTGGCCGCGGCGCGCCTGTTCGCGGCGCAAGGCGCGTCCCTGGCGCTATGCGCGCGCCAGGCCGGCCCGCTCGCGCTCGCCGCCGCGGATCTGGAATCGGCTTACGGCACGCCCGTACTGGCCAGGACCGCTGACATCCGCGATGACGCCTCGGTACGATCCTTCGCCGCCGAGGTGAACGCGCGATTCCGCCAGGCGGACGTGCTGGTCAACAACGCCGGCGAATCGTCGCAACGTGAGGCCGACGGCATCCGCTGGCCCGTCAATGCGGTGGACTCGGTCGGACAGGATCTGCCGCCGGGCCGTTTCTCGCTCATCAGCGACGATGAGTGGCGTTCCGCCCTCGAACAGAAGCTGCTCGGCATGGTGCGCGTCACCCGGGCATTCCTGCCGCTGCTGCGGCAGGCAGGCGGCGGGAGCATCGTCAACATGGCTTCGATCAAAGGACGGCAGCCGCCGCCACGCGTCGTCACATCCGGCGTTGCCTGGGCGGCCGTCATCAATCTCAGCAAGAGCCTTTCCCTGGAGCTGGCCGGAGACGGAATCCGGGTCAATGTGATCAGCGTGGGCGGCATATTGACCAGCCAGATGGAAGCGGGACAGCAGAAGTGGGCGCCCGACAAAAGTCTTCAGGAATTCCTGGCGCCTCGTACCGCGAACATTCCGCTCAAGCGGCTGGGGACGGTAGAAGAAGTCGCCCAAACCATTTATTTCCTCGGGTCGCCGGCATCGGCCTACGTCACCGGCCAATGCCTGGCCGTCGATGGCGGCGGATCCCGGGCCATCTAAACCGAAACAGGAGCCAGCCATGGCCAACCCTCAAGTCAACGCGCCTGAACATGTCCAGGTCGTGCCCACCGGCGCCGCGCTGGGCGCGGAAATTCGCGGCGTCGACCTCTCGCAACCCGTACCCGAAGCCACCAAGGCCTTGCTGCGTCAAGCGTGGGCGGACCATCTCGTGCTTTTGTGGCGGGACCAGGCGCTGCCGGAAACCACGTTCCTGGATGCCGCGGCGATCTTCGGCGAAACCAAGGAGCCGGCCGCGCGCAAATTCCAGGTCGCGGGCGGCTTTACCGTCGGCGGCAAGCGCATCGCGATCGATCCCCGGGTATCGCTGATCTCCAACCTGGACGAGAACGGCGAACCGGTCAAGGATAACGGCACGCTGGGCAGCTACGAAGTGGTCTGGCATACCGACAACTCCTACGCCGAGGTACCGCCGGCCGGCAGCATGCTGTACGCCATTACGCTGCCCGTCAATGGCGGCGGCGATACGAGCTTCAACAATCAATACCTTGCCTACGAGGAATTGCCGGACGACCTGAAACAGGCCATCGAAGGCAGGCAGCAACTGCACGATGCCAGCCGCAACAGCGCGGGCATCCTGCGGCCCACCGTGAAACTGCCCACCACGCCGGAAGAAGTGCCGGGCCCGATACACCCGCTGGTGCGCAAGCATCCCGTGACCGGGCGCCCTGCCCTTTATCTTGGCCGCCGCCGCGATTGGCCTTCGAGCTACATCATCGGCATGAGCAACCAAGAAAGCGAACGGCTGCTCGATCGTCTCTGGGCGCATGCGACGCAAGAAAAATACGCGTGGAAGCATGTCTGGAAGATCGGCGATCTCGTATTGTGGGACAACCGCTGCACCATGCACTTCAGATCGGAAGTCGACCCGAAACAGGCACGCGTGCTTTATCGAACGGTCATCCGCGGCGAGGCGGTCATCGCCGGCTAGGCAGGTCCGCGCCTTCCATGCCTCCTGCCGCCCGCAAGGGCGACGGGAGGCATGGCCGCCATGTCATGTCAATGCATCGACGACATGCCGCTTGTAGGCGCGATGGGTGCACAGCCGCAGGTAATAGCTGCGTAGCGCGGGAAGGTGATCCGGCGGCGTATTCAGCAGGGTCCAGCGATGGACATGCGGCCCCAACGCCACATCCCCGATACCGAGCCGCTCGCCACCGGCATAGGGACTCCCGCTGAGGACATGGTCCAGCATCCGCGTCAGGCCGTCGACGCGTGCACGCAGCGCGTTCACGTCGGCAGCGGCCGGCTCCCCTTTCAGCCCGCGGCGCAGCGCGAACATCGCCGGGGCGAAGTTGATCGACGCCCAGTCCATCCATTTATCCGAGACCGCGCGTTCACGTGCGGCCACCGGCCAAAGGCTTGCGGAACCGTATTGCGCCGCGAGATAGCGCACTACCGCGTTCGACTCCCACAGCACCAAGTTGCCATCGACCAGCGTGGGCACGCGGGCGTTCGGATTCATCTCCAGGTAGTCCGATGTATCCAGGCCGCCGAACTCTCCGCCCGCCTGCCGTAGCGTATAGGCGATACCGAGCTCGTCGAGCGTCCAGAACACCTTGGCCGAGTTCGAGGACGAAGCCCTTCCCCAGACATCCATCATGTCAGCACTCCTTCCGTGTTGCGCCGTCCGGCATCAGGCGTCGCGACCCACGGTGGGCCGCATGTAGTTCTTGTTGTAGTTGGACACTTTGCCGGTATCCAGGTCATAGCCCAGCCTGTCCGTCAGCGTTTCCAGCGGCTGGCCGTATAGGTGGAAGTGACGGACCGTCTGGTTGCCGTCCACGTGGATGCTATGGATATCCTTGGGCAGGAAGTTGATGGGCGACCCGGGCTTGACCACATATTCGCGGACCTGCTCCAACCGCGCATGTTCCGGATCGCTGCCGTCGTCCACGCGTCGATAGATGCGATTGAGTTCCTCGCCGCTGACCGCGACGATCACCGCCCAGGTGCCGTGGTCGTGCGGCTTGGTCGACTTCCCCGGAATAATGACGTTGATGTATAGCGTCATATTGCTGTCGGGTTGCTGTGCCAGCAGGTAGCGCGAGGACGTCGCGCCCGATTCCTTGGTGGGCTCCGGGAACTCCTCCGTGGGAAAGAGATCCGTGCGCTCCGCCAGCGACTGCAGGCGCGCGCTGATGCGCTCCAGCGTTGCGCGGTCCGGTTGCCCATTGCCGAGAATGCGTTCAAGGTCCCCCATCGTCTCCTGTACGAGGGCCTGGCGTTCGGATTTAATCGTCATTGTTAACGTCCTTGGAAGTTGGCGACGCTAGCGCGTCGCGGTAGGTGCGGCCTGGCTGTCAAGACCGAATCGAAAGCCATCAGCGGCGACTTGCCGCAGCAGATTCTTTTCCCAGTTCAAATAGGTTTTCATTGCATCCTTGTTGCCGGCCCGGCGGCCTGGCGCCCATTGCATGAAATCGATGCGATCCTCGGCCGGGAGGGCATCGTCATCCGCGCCCACCACCGGCAGTCCCGCGGCGACCCAGGCGCGCTGACCGCCTCGCACGACCCGGATGTCCGCCTCGCTGCCCCCCGGCCTGCGCAGCAGGTCGAAGGCGGCGAGTTGGGCAACCCGCCCGTCATCCGAAAATAACACCAGGCCGCGTCCCTGGGCGATCGCGTCGTCCAGCCGATCGAGCCGGGCGCGGTTGGCCCACATCGCGCCGATAGGATGAGCCGCCAGGTAATCCACGCTGCGATCCAGCGACACCGCGACGGCGCCCGCATTCAGCGCGACCTGGGCGGCCGCGGGATCGATCTCCGGGACGGCCTGGAACGAGCCCCGCAGCTCGCGCTGCACCCGGGCCGCTTCGTCCGCGCCAACGCTGCCGACGCTGCCGACACATGGCTCGCCCGCGTCGACCGCCCCGGGAGGCAGGTCCCGTGGGGACGCGGCCTCGAGCACATAGGTATCCCATCCCATTTGCAAAAGCCAGTGTGCCGTCGTCGTCGCGCGAATGCCATCGGTATCCGTCAGCACCACGCGAGCGCCCAGGGTCCCCAGCCATTGGTCGCTGGCCTGCACCAATTGCCCGCCCGGCGCATTGCGGGCCATGGGATGATGTCCGCCGGTGTATTCGGCCGGGGTGCGGACGTCGAATACGAAGGTGGTCCTTGCCGGATCGGCGAGCCATCCCTTCAAATCGTCATCGCTGGCCGTTGGAACGCCGAAGCGCCGCGCCACCGCCTCCGCGCGAGGCCGCGCCGCCGCCACGCCGGCGGCGGTTACCACCGTACGTCCGGCGAATCCCCGCTCCAGTTCGCGGCCGGACAAGCGCCAGCCGTGATTCCCGTCGGCAAGGTGGACAACCCGGTTGGGCACGCCGGCGTTGATCAGCGACTGGGCACCGACTATCCCGCGCGTGCGCCCGCCGCAAGCCACCACGACCAGCGTTTGCGCCGAGGGAACCAGGTCGCCGAATCGATAGACCAGCTCCGCGCCGGGACAACTGACGGCCCCGGGCACGTGGCCCGCCGCATGCTCGGCTTCCGTCCGGGGATCCAGCACGATCAGGTCCTTACCCGCCTGCTGCAGGCCGGCAAGCGCATCGGCATCGATATGCGGCGTGTCGAAATGGGCTTCCACCCACTCCCCGAATGCCTTGCTCGGCACATAGACCCCGACGAATACCTCGCCGCCGGCCGCGGCCCAGGCGGCGACGCCGCCCGGGAACAGGCTGATGTCCGCATAGCCCAGGGCGGACAGCCGTTCAGCCGCGCGCTGGACGATCCCGTTGTCCGAGCCCATCAGAACAATCGGACAGTTCTTGCGCGGGACCAGCGGCGTGATGAGCAGCTCGAGGCGGCTATATGGAACATTCACGGCGCGCAGCAAATGGCCCAGGCAGAACTGGCCCTCTTCGCTTATGTCCAGCAGGGCGATCTCCGCGCGATGCCGGGACCTTGTGTCGGAGACGCGCGCCAGCGCCGCTTTCAGCGCGGCAGCGTCCAGTTTCGGAAAAGTTTTCATGGGTGCATGACGTCTGGATGGAAGCCGGGGAAAATCGGGATATCAGGCCAACGCGCCGCGCATGGCCAGGGCCGGCTGCGCCGGCACGCTCTCGACGCCATCGTTCTGCGCGCCGGGCCGCAGGATATCGGACAGGAAGCGCCTGGCGCGCGGATGCGTGGGATTGGCGAAGAATGCATGGGGATGTGCGTCCTCCAGGATCCTGCCCGCATCCATGAACCAGATCCGGTCGGCCACTTCCCGGGCGAAACCCATCTCGTGCGTAACGATGGCCATGGTCATTCCCTCCGACGCCAGTTGCTGCATCACGGCCAGGACTTCCCCCACCATTTCCGGATCCAGCGCGCTGGTGGGCTCGTCGAAAAGGATGACCGGGGGCCGCTGGGCGAGCGCGCGCGCAATCGCCACGCGCTGTTGCTGTCCGCCGGAGAGGCTGGCGGGCATCGCGTTCACCTTGCCGGCCAACCCTACCTTTTCCAGCAGCCCCCGGGCCAATTGCTCCGCCGCGTGCCGTGTCATGCCCCCGACCTTGATCGGCGAAAGCACGATATTTTCCAGCACCGACAGGTGCGGAAAAAGGTTGAACTGCTGGAAGACGAATCCGACGCCGGCGCGCAGCATGTTCAGGTCGCTTCCCTTGGCATGCACGTCCTTGCCGCCCACCCATACCGAGCCGCGCTGGATGGGCTCCAGGGCATTCACGGTGCGGATCAGGGTGGACTTTCCCGATCCCGACGGACCGCAGATCACCACCACTTCGCCGTCGGCTACCGTCCCGCACACGTCGTCGAGCGCGTGGTAGGACCCGTACCATTTCCCGACGTTTTTGAATTCGATCATTGTCATCCCCTTGTTTGTCTCATGCCAACGCCGGGGCGCGCACGGATTGCCGCCGGCGGAAATGCCGCTCGACCGCGGCGGTCGCGAAGGACAGGCCGTAGCAGAGGGTGAAGTAGATGCAGGCGAGCAGCACATAGGTGTAGAGCGCATGCGTCATCTCGACGCTGTTGATCTCTTGCGCCGCGAACGTCGCCTCCTGTACACCGATCACATAGACAATCGACGTGGCCTTGATCGTGGAGATGAACTGGTTAACGATGGACGGCAGCATATTGACCAGCGCCTGCGGCAGTATCACGTGGATCATGGACTGTGCGTACGTCAGCCCTACCGCGCGCGCCGCCTCGGTCTGGCCCGTAGGCAGGCCCTGGATACCCGCGCGAACGATCTCCGCCATAAAGGCGGCCTCGTAGACGACGATCGCGCTGCATGCCGTCGCGAAAGGCGAAATCGCATCGCCGATCAGCAGCGGCAACAGGTAGTAGGCCCAGAAGATGATCATGACGAGCGGTATTCCGCGCAAGCCATAGACCCAGGCATTGGCGGGCCAGCGTAGCCATCGCCACGAACTCGTGCGCGCCAGGCCCAACAGCAATGCCACCGGAAAGGACAGCGTCAGGCCCAATCCCGCCAGGATCAGGGTGCCCGCGATGCCCCCCAGGTGGCCATGCGGCCATGAGCCGATCAGCAGCAGCATTCCGTACTTGTGAATAATTTCCAGCATTTCGCTCACCTTCCGAACGTGGGCGGATATCGACGTCCGAACCAGGCGCCGAATGTCATCAACAGCAGCGAGACCATCAGATAGAAGGCCGTCGCGACCGCGAAGACCTCGAAGGCCCGGAACGTCAGGTTTTCGATGGCGCGGGTTTGATTCGTGAGTTCCGTTACGCCGATTGCCATCGCCAGGCTGGTGTCCTTGAACAGGATCAGCGAGCGATTCACCAGCGGCGGCACGCCGATGCGCAGCGCCTGCGGCAATGTCACGTAGCGCAACGCACGGAACGCGCTCAGGCCGATCGAACGCGCGGCTTCCTGCTGCGCGGCGGGAATGGCGCGGAAGCCCGACCGTATGTCCTCGGTCATATACGCGCTGGCGTTGAGCGACAGCGCGATGAGCGCAAAGGAAAACTCGCCGTTGCCCTGGTTGATCCAAAGCCGCAGCCCTTCCGGCAGGATATCAGGCATGCCGAAGTACCAGACCATGATCTGGACCACGGTCGGCACATTGCGGTGATATTCGATGAATATCCGCAGTACGAGGCGCAGCGGACGCAGCGGGATCATGCCCAG
>NZ_JBMQQZ010000054.1:0-4292 GCF_057362025.1 Bordetella sp.
TCTTTTTCATCGGCCGGACGACCGCGCGCGGCATCCGGGCATTCGGACGCGATGCGGTAGGCTATCCAGCCCTACTGTCAGAAATTGTCAGCAGCGTTGGCCGTCACTGGAATATCGTGCGGCCGTACGCTCAACAGGCCGTCATTCCGGGGTCGCGGCCGACATCAGCGCGCGCCAGGTTTTCAGCAGCGCCTGCCGGCGTTCCGGATAGCGGTCGCCCGGCGCGGCCAATGTGACGATGCGGTCGGTACGGAAGTGGCGGAAACCCTGGCGCAGCTCGCACCACGCCGCCACGATGCGCACGCGTTCAAAAAATCCCAGCGCGAAAGGCCAGATGACCCGGGCCGTTTCGGCGGCGTATTCGTCGCGATACTCGATGCGCAGCTTGCGCTCCCTGCGTATGGAGTCCCGGATCAGCGCGACGCCCGCCGTATCCGGCACCTGCTCGCCCGGCACCACGAATAGCGCGCCGTCGTCGAATTCGTGCCCCAGCTCCGGCGGCAGCACCGCGGCGATTTTCGCCAGCGCGTTGCGTGCCGCCTGGCCCAGCTGGCTGTCCGCGTGTTCGGCCACCCAGCGCGATCCCAGCACCAGCGCCTGGATTTCCTCTTCGGAAAACATCAGCGGGGGCAGCATGAAGCCGGGCCGCAATACATAGCCCACGCCGGCTTCGCCCTCGATGTGCGCCCCTTGCGCCTGCAACAGCGCGATGTCGCGGTACAGCGTACGCAGGCTGATGCCCAAATGCCCCGCCAGCAGCGCGCCGCTCACCGGATAGCGGTGGCGGCGCAGCATCTGCAGCAGGTCGAGCAGCCGTTGGGCGCGTGACATTGGGTCGGGAGCGGGATGGCGCCTGGATCATTGGACGGAATTATGCCGTCCGGCGCGCCGGCGCGGCTGCCAATTTCAACGCAATTCCTGCCCAAAAGTCCGAACGGCGGCGCCCCACCGTGTTCCGGCCCGGCGCCGCCGACCGTCTCCGCGCCCGCCGCCTTTCCGGCGCTGGAAGCGCGGCCACGCCGTCCGCTAGTTCGCGCGCGGCAGCGCGTATGCCCAGGGCCGGCCGCCGGTATCGCGGCCGCGGAACGCGTCGATATCCTGGCGCATGGTCAGCGTCAGGTCGATCTCGTCCAGTCCGCCCAGCAGCATCGCGCGCAACCGCGCGGGCGACGGGAACGACAGAACCTCGCCGCGCGACGTGGTAACGGTGTTGCGCTCCAGGTCGACGTCGATCAAGGCGTCGGCGCCGCGCGCCATCGCGTCCGCCGCCATGGCCTCGACCGTGGCTTCCGGCAGGATCACCGGCACCATGCCGTTGCGAAAGCAATTGCCGTAGAAAATGTCGCCGAACGACGCGGCAATGATCACACGCATGCCCCATTGGCGCAGCGCCTTGGGCGCGCCCTCGCGCGACGAACCGCAACCGAAATTGCGGCCGGCCAGCAGGATGGTGGCCTCGCTCCAGGGTGCGCGGTTCAGGATGAAGTCGGGATTCGGTGTGCCATCCGGCCGCGTCTTCCATTCCGAGAACAGACCTTCCTTCAGCACGCCCGGCTCATGCGCGCGCGGCAGGAAGCGCGACGGAATCATCTGGTCGGTATCGATATTGATCTGCATCAGCGGCGCGGCGTAACCCCGGATGCTCGAAAATTTTTCCATGTCAGGCTCCGCTCGGCAATTGGCGCACATGGGTCATGCGTCCGGTCACCGCGGACGCGGCCACCGTGGCCGGACTGGCCAGGTGCGTGCGCGACCCCAATCCCTGCCGGTTTTCGAAATTGCGATTGGTCGTGCTCATGATGCGCTCGCCCTTGAAACGGTCCTTGCCTTGGGCGCACAGACCGCAGCCCGAGTCGTGCCATTCGAAACCGGCCTCCAGGAAGACCCGGTCCAGGCCCTCTGCCTCGGCATCGCGCTTGACCTGGGTGCTGCCCGGCACGCAGATCGCCGTAACGCCCTCGGCCACCTTGCGGCCCTTCAGGACGGCGGCAGCCTCGCGCAGGTCGGACAGCCTCGCGTTGGTGCAGGAACCGATATACGCCGCGTCGATGCGGACATCCTGCGCCCGCGTGCCGGGCTCCAGGCCCTGGTAGCGCAGCGCGCGCTCGACCCATGCGCGTTCGCCGGGATCGGCGTAATCCGACGGCGACGGAATACGGCCGCTGATGGGAATCACGTGCTGCGGACTGGTGCCCCAGCTCACCTGGGGCTCCAGCGCCGTGCAATCGATGTCGATTTCCCGGTCGAAGCGCGCGCCGTCATCGTACGCCAGCTCGCGCCAGTGCGCCTCCGCGGCGTCCCATTGCGCGCCCCCGGGCGCGAACTCGCGGCCGTACAAATACTCGTAGGTCGCGTCGTCGGGCGCCACGAAACCGTACTTGGCGGAGAACTCGATGGCCATATTGCACAGCGTCATCCGCGCCTCGATCGGCAGCGCGGCAACGGCCGGCCCGGCGAACTGCACCGCGTGCCCCGTGCCGCCGTTGGCGCCCACGCGCGAGATCAGGTTCAGGACCATATCCTTGGCGTACACATGCGGCGGCAGGATGCCGTGGAAATTCACGCGCATGGTCCTGGGCCGCGTTTGCATCAAGACCTGCGTCGCCAAGACATGCTTGCACTCGGATGCGCCTATCCCCCAGGCCAGTACGCCCAGGCCGCCGAGCGTACAGGTATGGCTGTCCGGACAGACCACAGTCAGGCCCGGCAGCGCGATACCCAGTTCGGGCGCGATCACATGGGCTATCCCCTGCCGCGCGTCGTCCACGTCGATGAAGTGCAGTCCGAGCTTGCGCGACAACAGGCGCGACTCGTCGATCAGCTGCGTGCCGATGTCGTTCCAGCCCTTGCGGATACCGATGCCGGGTTTGGTTTGGACCGCATGGTCGATCAGGCTGAACACCTGGGCGGGACTGGCGACGGCGCGCCCTTCCTGCTGCAGTTCTCGCATGGCGACGGTGCCCATCGCTTCATGCAGCATCAGGCGGTCGATCTGCAGCAAGTGTTCCCGCTCGTCGAACGCCTTGATGAAATGCTCGTCCCAGATCTTGTCGAAATAGGTGCGCGGCTTCGGAGCGGCCGCGCCGGCATGGGCAGTTTCAGCCATGTTTCTTTCCTCGATAGGTATGGCGGTCCCGGAGGCCATGCCCCGGAAGCCGTCCTTGCATGCCTCGCGGCCGGATCCCGCGCCGGCGGCGTGCTCAGCCTTCCGCCGAGATATGGGCGGTTTCGATCACCTTCCTGTACTTCGCGATTTCGCTCTGGATGTACGCCGCGAACTGCTGCGGCGTGCCAGGCATCGCCTCCGTGCTGTTCTTGTCGAAGGCGGCGATCACCTCCGGCAGCGCCAGCGCCTTGTTCACTTCCTGGTTCATCCGCATCACCACATCGTCGGGCGTCTTTGCCGGCGCCAGCAGGCCAGCCCACGTCGCGGAAACGATGTCGTAGCCCTGTTCGCGCATCGTCGGCACGTCCGGCGCGAAGCGCGAACGCTTATCCGTGGCCATGCCCAGCACGACCAGCTTGCCGGCGTGGACCAGATCGCGCAAGTCCAGCCAGGTGCCGAACATCATGGTGGTATGGCCGCCCAGCAAATCGGTCAGCGCCGGCCCCTGGCCCTTGTAAGGGATATGGGTGATGTCCAGCCCGCCCATCTGCTGCTTCAGCATCTCTCCCGCCAGATGCGGTGTCGTGCCCACGCCGAACGAGCCGTAGCTGAGCTTGCCCGGATTGGCCAGCGCGGCCTTCTTCAGATCGGCCAGGCTCTTCAGGCCGCTGCCCGGATACACCGCCAACGCCTGGTCGGACGCGCCCATCATCGCCACGGGCCGCAGGTCGCGCAGGCTGTCATAAGGCAGATGCTTGACCAGCACGCTGTTGACACAAAAGCTGCCCGCCACGCAGACATACGAATAGCCGTCGGGCGCCGACTTCGCCACGAAATCGACGCCGATCACCGTACCGGCACCGGGCTTGTTTTCGACGATGGCCGCCTGGCCGACGCTCTGTCCCACCTTGGTCCCGATCAGGCGCGTCACGAAATCGGTGGTGCCGCCGGGCGGGAAAGGAACAATCAGCCGCAGGGGCTTGTCGGGCCAGTCTGCCGCGCGTGCGGTGCCGGCCAGGCCGGACATCGCCGCCAAAGCGGCACCGCCGAGCAGCATGCTGCGGCGCGATAAGGGCGAATGGGCGATCGGTTGCATGGAAGGTCTCCGCGTTATGGGCGCACATCTGTAAGCAAGGACGCGCGCGAGAGCCGGAGGCGCGTCTTCCATCGCGCGCGCCGGCGAAAA